>JAITOQ010000114.1 GCA_031289865.1 Clostridiales bacterium | reverse complement strand
AGGGGATTCTTCCCGTAGGTGTCATTCTGAGCTTGCGAAGAATCTAAAACGATTTCTCAGAAATTACACCTTTAAAAAGGATAAAATCCATGGGATTTTTTGATGACGTGTACGAGGTCGTAAAACGCGTACCAAAGGGAAAGGTAACGAGCTACGGCAGGGTTGCGGCGGCGGTTGGACGGCCGCGTGCGGCGAGGGTAGTGGGCTACGCGCTCCACGGAAACCCCGACCCCGATAATATTCCGTGTCACAGAGTGGTTTTTAAGGACGGCGCGTTGAGCAAAGCCTTTGCCTTCGGAGGCGAAAACGCGCAAAAGGCGATATTGGAGAGCGAGGGCGTCGTGATAGAGGACGGAAAGGTTAAGGCGGAGTATTTTATCCGCTAATAACTTTACTCTTAAAAACAAAATTTCCGAATGCGTTAATGAGAAAAGAAAATTTTTGTTGTCGGAATAAAAGGAATGTATATAATCATGTCAAAAAAGAGGCCGTTTATTTTAAGAATATTGTACTATGTTTTGCAATGGACGTGGGGGATACTTCAAAACCTCATAGGTTTTTTGTATTCGTTAAAGTACCGAAAAAACCGCCGGGCATGGTATCACGGCGCATACGTCGTCTATGTGGACGATTGGCTCGGCGGGCTTTCGCTCGGAATGTTCGTCTTTGCGACGGAGATTTCGGACAAGACTTGCGCGAGGTATTTAGAGGCGGGCGTGACCCTCGACGAAAAGCGGCAAAGCGCGACCGTGACTCACGAATTCGGGCATACGCTACAGTCTATCCTACTTGGACCGCTATATCTAATCGTCATCGGAATAGCCTCGTTTAGTTGGAAAAATCTCAAGTATTTTCAAAAGCTCCGCAAGGAAAAAAACCTCAAATACATGGATTTATTTTGTGAAAAATGGGCGAACGAGTGGGGAAATAAATGGACGGGAGACGAGGTTTCGTACCATTGAAGTTGAAAGTTGAGGGTTGAAAGTTGAAAATTTAGGATAAAATAAAAACAAAAAAAGAGAACTATGAAACACGGATTTATTAAAGTAGCGGCGGCGACGCCGAGGATAAGGGTTGCGGACTGCAACGAGAATGCCGAACGGATCAAAGACTTGATTCGGCTTTCTGCGCGCCAAAAGGTACAAATCCTCGTTTTGCCGGAGCTGTGTATCACGGGCTATACGGCGGGCGACCTTTTTTATCAAGACGCGCTTTTGGACGGCGCGGCGGTTGCGCTTAAGGACATTGCAAAGGCGGTAGGCGAGATGCTGGTCTTTGTCGGACTGCCCTTTAAAAAGGACGGAAAAATTTACAATACCGCGGCGGCGGTTTTCGGCGGTCGGGTCTTGGGCTTTGTCCCCAAATCCTACCTTCCCAACTACAATGAATTTTATGACAAACGTCAATTTGCGAGCGGCAAGGGCGTAAAGGACACCGTTCTTTTAGACGGTATAGAAACGCCGTTTTCGCCCGATTTGCTCTTTGTTTGTAAGAGTATTTCGGAGCTTTCAGTCGCTGCGGAAATCTGCGAGGATCTTTGGGTCATGTCGCCGCCGTCGGTCGCTCACGCAATGGCGGGTGCGACGGTCGTTGCGAACCTTTCGGCGAGTAACGAAACCGTCGGAAAAGCCGAATACAGAAAGAGCTTAGTCGAGGGACAATCTGCGCGCCTCCTTTGCGCGTATTTGTACGCGTCGGCGGGCGAGGGCGAATCTACAACCGACCTTGTGTTCGGCGGGCATAACATCATCGCCGAAAACGGCAGGGTATTGAACGAAACCGCACTCTTTCAAAACGGCATGATTGCCGCGGAAATCGACGTAAAGCTACTAAGCTTCGAGCGTTCAAAGTACGCGAATCATGACGAAACGGACGTGCGCGTTCATCAAAAAATCTATTTTGATTTTAAGGAAAAAAAAACGAATTTGACACGGACTTATCCTAAGCACCCCTTTGTACCGACCGATAACGGCGAGCTGTCAAGCCGTGCGGAGCTGATTTTAAATATGCAGGCGCACGCGCTTGCGGCAAAGCTGTCGGATAGATTTAAAGCCGTGATAGGGATTAGCGGCGGTTTGGATTCGACGCTTGCGCTGTTGGTCGCGGCGCGTGCTATGGGGCTGTTAAAGCGTCCGAATACCGACATTGTATGCGTTACTATGCCGTGTTTCGGGACGTCCGACCGCACCTACAAAAACGCTTGCGCGCTCATGGCGGCGGTCGGCGTAAATTCCGACACAATTGATATCGGCGAGAGCGTCAAGCTGCACCTTGCGGACATACGGAAACACCGTACGTCGGAGGCTTTTGACGCGGCTTACGAAAACGCACAAGCGCGGGAACGGACGCAAGTACTCATGGATATCGCAAACTCCGTCGGCGGTATCGTCGTCGGGACGGGGGATTTGTCGGAGAGCGCGCTTGGGTGGTGTACCTACAACGGCGACCACATGAGCATGTACGCGGTGAATTCTTCCGTCCCGAAGACCCTTGTCAAATACCTTGTCGCATACGAGGCAAAACGGTTAGGCGGCGAAACCGAACGGGTACTCCGTGCGGTCTTAGACACCCCGATTAGTCCAGAACTCTTACCGCTTGCGGACGGCGAAATCGCCCAAAAGACCGAAGATTTGGTAGGACCTTATGAGTTGCATGACTTTTTTCTCTATTATTTTGTACGGTTCGGGTTTTCGCCCGACAAGATTTTGAGGCTTGCAACGCTTGCATTTTTAGGCGACTATGACGCTGAAACGATAAAGAAATGGCTCAAAATATTTTTGACACGCTTCTTCAACAATCAGTTCAAGCGCAATTGCGTACCCGACGGCGTAAAAATCGGG
>JAITOQ010000088.1 GCA_031289865.1 Clostridiales bacterium | reverse complement strand
CTCATCTGTCCGTGAGCGACGGTAATCCGTACGTTGTCCTCCTCGTTAAACAGCTTTGATATCCCGTATGCAAAGCTGTCGATACTTTCAACGCGGTTGTAGAGGATAAAGGTCTGTCCGCCCCTACCCTTTTCTCTCAAAACCGCGTCCTTTACCAGCCCCTCCGAATATTCGACCACATATGTTTCGACGGGTATTCGGTTTTGAGGCGGGGTCGCGAGTAGGCTGATGTCGCGAATTCCCGAAAGAGCCATATGCAAGGTACGCGGTATAGGCGTCGCCGAAAGGGTCAAGACGTTTACGTCGTTTTTAATCGTCTTTATTTTTTCCTTATGCTCGACGCCGAATCTCTGCTCCTCATCGAGCACCAAAAGTCCGAGGTCGTAAAAATTTACGTCGGACGAGAGAAGTCTGTGCGTCGCGACGACGATATTCAGCTTTCCCTCTTTTAGCTCCGTTAGCGTTTTCGCAATCTCCTCGCGGCTCTCGAAGCGCGACAAAACTCCGACGTTAAACTTAAAGTCCTTTGTCCTTGCGAGTATCGTATTGTAGTGCTGCCGTACGAGTATCGTCGTCGGCGCAAGGATAGCCGCTTGTTTTCCGTCGGTCACTACCTTAAATATGGCGCGGAGCGCGACCTCCGTCTTTCCGTAGCCCACGTCGCCGCAAAGCAGTCTGTCCATAATTTTCCCGCTCTCGAGGTCGTTTTTTATTTCGGCGACCGCGGTCAACTGATCCTCCGTTTCGTCAAACTCAAAGCTCTCCTCAAACTCCCTTTGCCATTCGGTATCGGGAGAATAGATATACCCCTCCGTTTTTTCGCGGCTTCGGTACAGCTCCGTCAGACTGAACGCCAACTCCTTGACGGAGCGGCGAACGCTCTCCTTTACCTTTGCAAACTCCGCGCCGCCCATCTTTGACAGCTTCGGCTCGCCGCCGCCCGTATAGCGTATCAGCTTGTCGAGGTTTTCGACGGGGATAAACAAGACTTGATCCTCGCGGTATATTACGCGCCCGTAATCGCGTACGAGGTCGCCCGTCTTTACCCTTTCTATCCCGACGAATTTACCTATCCCGTGTACGTCGTGTACGACAAAATCGCCCGCGGACGGGATATAGCCCGCTTCGCTCTTATTCGTCCGTATCACTCTTTTTTCTTTTTTAAAGAGTTCGCTTTCGCCTATCACGACCAAACCGCTCTTTTCTATCGAGAATCCCTCTCCTATCTGACACGGCAATACTACCGCGCCGGAAAAATCCCCGTCCGCTCCGTCCGATTTTGTCACACGGCTCATTTTGTCGCAAAGATTTCGGTATAGAATCTCCCTTTTGTCCCGATCCCCCGCGCATAACGCGACGCGCTTCCCAAGCTTTAAAAAGCTCCTTATGTCGCCGAGCAGCAGATTAAAATCGTTGTAGTAGGACGGCAGCTTGACCGACGGCATACCGATAGTCTCTTCGGGAATATAGTATGGGTTGTATGAGGATATCGAGAGAAAGGACACCGCGGAAAAGGCTTTAAGCCCCGCGGCATAGCTTTCCTCCGCGAGCGCGGCGTCCTTGTGACACGGAAAGATCTCCCCGCTCCTCACCAAGCCCGCCACGCGGTCATAAAATTCCTTATAGTAGCCCTTTACCCGTTCATGCACGGTATTCGGCTCGTCTATGAGTACGACCGCGTCACGCGGCAGCCATTCAAATATATCCGACGTGTTTTCGGGCAAAAACGGGAGTATCCAATCGAACCCCGCATAACTCCCCCCCGACAACCTAATTAGCGCGTTTTCTCTGACCCCCGTTATCCTCAACCTATCCGCGCCCTTAGGAATATCCTGCCGACCTATACGCTCCGACACAAGGGGGATTTGGTCGGGATTTATCAAAATCTCGCTGAACGGCGCAAGAACAATCTCCTTTAATTCCCGAATACCTATCATGGATTCGGGATCGATTTTTCTGACGGATTCGACGGTGTCGCCGAAAAAATTCACTCTGACCGCGCTCTTTTCCGCATAAAACACGTCCAAAATATCGCCGCGCACGGAGAACTCGCCTACCGCGGAAATGCGCTCGACACGCGTATACCCCGCCGCCGTCAATCGGCTCGCCGCCTCGTAGAGGTCATAATCCTCTCCCGACGCAAGCCTCACCGAAAATTCACAAAACAGCTTTTTTTTCGGAAACCGCTCCATGAGCGATTCCGCAGAAATCACAAGCGCGCCCGCCGTCCCGTACGCAAGCTCCTTTAAAACTTCGGCACGCTCCGTCAAAACCCCCGACACCCCGCGCTTAAACAGCAAAAAATCGTCCTTAGGTCGGAGTACGAGCGTCCGTTCCGAAAAAAACCGCGACAGCCTCTCACGCGCCAACTCCGCGCTCGCCCTATCCCGCGCAACGTACAGCACAAAACGACCGAGAACCGCCGCCGCATGGGGTCTTGCGCTCTCCGTCATCGAAAGTACGTTGATCTTTTTACGTTCGCGTATCGCGGAAAAAAGGTCGGCGTAGGTTTTGTCGAGGTGTTTAATTTCTAAAAATGGAAGCATTTTCCTTTCGCTCTACTATTTAATGTGTAAGGCTTTTTTTAATGCAGAATGCAGAATGCAGAATGCAGAATGCAGAATGCAAAATGCAAAATGCAGAATGCAAAATGCAAAATGCAGAATGCAGAATGCAGAATGCAGAATTGCGGATTTTAAAGTAGGTGTCTGTGTCGGTTGAATAGCAAGTGTCATTCTGAGCCCGCGAAGAATCTCAAACGATTTCTCTGAATCACATCTCTCTTTATCCTTAACTCTCAACTTTCAACTTTCAACTTTCAAGTTATTATACTCCCTCATAATTTTTTCCAAATCCCTGTCGTAAATATATTTTTTCAAAGCCTCCGCCGCGCTTTTCGCCGACGCGCCGAGTATCTCCGTATCGCTCTCCGTCAGCCTTGACAGCACATAGTCCCTAAGCGGACGCTCGTCGTCCTTTCTGATCCCTATCCGAACCCGCGGAGGCTCGCCCGCCTTTAGGACGATATCGCGCATTCCGTTGTGCGTCCCCGCGCTCCCGTCTTTTCTGATCCGCAACGCGCCGAACGGTAAATCCACGTCGTCGTACATTACGACGACCTCACGCGCCGACGCGCCGTACTTGCCCATAAGCTCACGAACGCTGTCGCCCGATAGATTCATATAGGTCTGCGGCTTTGCCAAAACGATCTTTTCATCGCCCTTGTACAGCTTGCCCGTGAGAGCCTTGCACTCCTTGTCCTTGACCGCCACCCCCAAAAGCTCCGCCAACGCGTCAACCGCCCAAAAGCCCGCATTGTGAAAAGTGCGCTCATATTCCCCGCCCGGATTACCAAGCCCAACGATAATTAACATAGAAATTCCTTTTTGCTTTTTTCTTTTTTGATAAGAAAGGTTGCCGAGACAAAATTTTTGAAAAAATTTTTTCTCTGCACTCTTTTCAAAAACTTTCATAAGTTATTTTGAATGTGTTTAACCACCCCGTCGGCATTCGCCGCCACCCCTCCCCAGAAATCGATGATTAAGTAACGTTGTCAGATTTGCGTTGGATTTTTTTGTGCGTTTTTCGTAGTTTGAGGGCGAATACTGTAGGTATTCAACCGAAAAATACGGGAAACGGACGGAAAAAGACGGCGTAAAGATGACGGCGGAACTTAATCAGCGGTTTCCCCATAGGGGAATTTATGCCGCCCGTTCTATCCTCTGCGACTTATTACCCTTTCCGTCCCTCTTAGACAAGAGGGGCAAAACGTATACTCATACGTCTATCTACAGTCCGGAGGGGAGATGCGGAGTGCGGGGGTGCGGGGGCTGCTTAGGTACTAAGCCCCCGCCCGCTTTTTGGTTACTTTTTGGCGGCTCCAAAAAGTGACACCTCTTCGGGTCGATTCTAAACACACCCGTGTTTTATAACGAGGTCGATTTAAAACGCACCCGTGTTTTATAAAGTAAAGGCTGTCTTGCTTTTAAGACAGCCCTTTTTTCTTTTTGTTGCGCTCCGAACAAAAACCGTTACGCGTTTATAAACTAAACGACTCTGCGATCTTTTTGATCAAGATGACAAATATATTGTTTTCGTACATGATTTGCGCGACGGTGGACTGCGACAGATATTCCATAAACGGCTGAACCGCGGCTTCCGTTTCAAAGAGCATAAGAAGACCCAACAGCCCGTAAAGTACGCCGAAGATAAGAACCGCCCAAAGTACCGCGCCCAAAACCTTGTCGAGATGTTTGATAACGGGCTTTTTGACGAGCTTAGCAATCAACTTATTAAGCAAGCTGATGATTATCAAAGAGACGATAAAAATTGCGATAAAGCTTGCCGCATAGCAAATCATGAGCGCGACCGCGGGGACAAAGACACTCGCCATCGACGCACCATCTTCAAAGTGAATCACATTCCACGCAACGAGTTTCGTCACAATCGCGTCGACCGTCCCCGAAAAGACTCCCAACGCGCCCTCGAGCGCTTCTTTCATCGGGAGATTCGCCGTGCCGTTAAAGATGAACAGCTTTCCGTCCTCGACGATAACGGGCGATTCAAAAAGATCACCCTTAAACCAATCCCCCACAAAGCCCGTAAAGAACGAGTTTTGGGAATCAAACAGCCACTGCGCGAGAAAGCGGCAGACAAAAAACGCGACCAACAGCGATCCGACTAAGGGCAAAACCCTGCGGATAAACCGATACAGCCCTTGCTGCCAACCGATCACCAAGCCTAAACATAGAAATAAAACGATAATGATATCCAGTAACATAAGGCATCCTTCTCCGTTACAAAACTCCGTTCGCGCTCCTTGCGGCAATATTTTCGCAAAGACCGCTCCCGATACGCTATATATTATACCATATTTTCAAAATTTTGCAATAGTTATTCGGAAATTTCAAACATATTTCTAAAAAATTTTTTATGTTTTAGCCGTAATTAGTGCTTTGAGCGGCTTTTAGACACATCTCGACCTTACAATCTTAATTTGACCGGCAAAAGCACATTCCTCTCCAAACGTTTTAGATTCTTCGCTTTGCTCAGAATGACACCTACTTATTATCCGCAACTCTTTCACTCTTTCACTATTTCACTCTTTCAATTAGAATAACCCTCGTCTCAACTTTCAACTTTCAATTTTCAACTTTCAATTTTCAACTTTCAACTCGCCTTGCCGTACAAGATAATATTCGTCAATCCGATAAGTAAAATCACGCCCAACACGCCGACGAGCAAACGGTCTACCGTGCGGTGAGAAAACCTTTTACCCAAACGCCGCCCCAACACGCCGCCGCCGATCCCGCCCAAAATCATCAATACGAGAGCAAGAGGTTGAAAGGTCGGAATATTGCCCGTAAACACGGTCGTGAGTAAGCTGAAAAGCTGACTGAAAACTATGATAAACAGACTGTTCTGCGCCGCCGTTTTTGTGTCCATACCAAAAAAGAAAAAGAGAGCTATTAGATTGACGGGACCGCCGCCAAGCCCCAAAAAACCCGAAAACACACCGAGAGGAAAGCCGACGAGGACGCACGCATACCACCGTTTGAGGTGATACGGCTTTATGCCGTCTTTTTTTAACACAAAGACAAGGGTTGCCGCCATGACGGCAGTAAAGCAAACCGATTGAATCAAGCCCGCGTTTCCAAGCCCCGTCCTAATCGCGCCGAACAACAGATTTCCCGCCGCGCCGCCGACCGCCGCGCTTAGGGCGAGAGGGGTTGCGGTATTTAGTTGAATTCGGTTTTCCGCGCTCTTGTCCGAAAGCCCGCGTATCACGGAATAGACGCTCATCGTAAGGACGGTGCAACCCGAAAGGAAGTGCGCCGTACCCACCTCTGCAAGCCCCGTCAAATCTATCACGGGCTTGATAATGACTCCCCCCCCTATCCCGCAAATCGCGCCGATTACGGATGCGGCAAAGCTGATGAGCAAAAACAAAAACTCCATGTTTTATCCCTCCCCCTAAACGCCGCCGAATACGCCGCCGTCTTTACATTGACTTCCTCGCCGCAAAATACACTTGCTCCATACGCGGATAAGCGTATTCAAAAAAATCCTTATACGCTTGACAATAATAATTTTCACCTATTCCCGCGTCAAAATAATCCCTATCGCGGCGGCACCCGCCCCGACACAGCGCGTACCAATGGCAAGACCCGCAAGCGGAGCCGATACGCATGCTTTGCTCGACAAATCCGATTTTGCGTCTGCGTTCGTCTATTTCTTTTACGGAGTCGGTGCAAAGATTCCCTATGCGGTAATTCTCCGACGCATAAAAATCGCACGGATATGTACTGCCGTCGGTTTCCGCAACGTATTGCAAGCCGCACCGCCCCGACATACCGCAAGCCTCCGACGGGCTTCCGTGCATAAGCATGAGCAGATTGTCAAAATAACGGTGACTGCGGTACCGACCGCCTAAAATATCCCTATACCAAATATCAAACGCGTCTTTTAAGTATTGCCCGTACGCCTTAGGACTCAACGACCACGGTAAAAGACCGCGCTCCTCGCCTATCGGCTCTATACACGGAATATACTGTACAAAATCAAGTCTTTCCCTCAAAAAAAACGCGTTCACTTCCGAAAAGCGGCGGCAAGTATCGGAGGTTAGGACGGTCAAAATATTCGTTTCTATACCTCGCGCACGCAACCGCCGAACCGTCCGCATAACCCGTTCAAAGGTCCCTTGCCCGTTTAAATCCACGCGGTGCAAGTCATGCAGCTCTTTAGTCCCGTCCAACGATACGCCGACCAAAAAACGCTCTCGGCTCAAAAAGTCACACCAATCCCCGTCCGACAACAGCCCGTTCGTCTGCAGCAAAAAAGAAATTTTACAGCGGTTGACGTTGAGTTCACGCGCAAACTCCGCCGCACTTTTAAAAAAATCAAGCCCCGCCAAAGTCGGCTCGCCGCCTTGAAAGGCGATAGTGCAATGCCCCGTCGTGTGTTTTAACGCGTTTTGAATTACGGCGCGCAAAACGTCGGGGGACATACGGGCGGGAAAAATCTCTCCGCGCTTTTTTACCTCGTCGCGGTAAAAGCAATAGCTGCAGCGCATATTGCAATTCCCTCCGACGGGTTTTAAGAGGACAAACATGTTCTCCATCTCATTTCCTTTCGTGCTTTCGGCGCATTTTGTCGCTAAAGCCCGATATGGTTTGTCCCGTCACCCTCAAAAAGAAGGTCAACGCCCTTCCCGCAATGCGCGGAAGTCCTATCGACGTCACATTGTTTTGCAAAAATTCCTTCATAAACCGCTCGTCCGTCTTTTTGGGGACGGTGTCGCACGTCAAAAAATACCAATCCAAAAGCTGTGCCCGCATGGTTTCTATTTGTTCGGCGTAAGCGGGATCGTCTATCAAATTAAACCGCTCGCCCTTTTCCGTGTCGTAAAATTCGTCCTTTTCCAAATGACGTTTGACGTACTTATACCGCTTGTTTTTCAGCATTACCGCCTTTGTATGAGCCTCGCCGTCCGCTTGAAGCTTTAGTCGCGGAGCATAAGTATCGTCGGGATCGAACCGTTCCGCGTCGTATTCCATACATTGCGTCTCGTTCGGCAACCGCCCGCCCTCACAGCAGACATAGTCCCTAACCGCGACCGATGAATCCGCAACCGTCGGCAGCAAATTCCGCGAAAAATGACTGCGCTCGATTTCCGTACCGGCAAGCGCGGCGACGGTGGCGCAAACGTCCGTGAGTTCTACCAAATTGTCGTTTATACCGCGTCCGATCGGTACGCCTTTCGGCGGCTTGAGGATAAACGGAACACGCGTCAAACAATCGGGAAAACAATTTTGCGCTTTTTCGACTATCCCGAAATCCCCCGTATAATCTCCGTGGTCTGAAAAAAACAACAGCGCGGTATCGTCGTAAATACCCTCCTCGCGGAGCGCGTCCGCGATACGTCCGACTTGCTCGTCAACCTTGGCGCACATTGCCAAATACACGGTACGCAGCTCGTCCAAACGGGCTTCCTCCCATTCGCCCACGCGCAGTTCGCAGCGCAAGCGGTTTTCCATCATAGGCTTTCCGTCGCTCTCCCTCACGGTGGGTATACGCGGCGGCAGCTTTGATTTGTCTATCAAATCATAATACCGCTTCTCGATCTGATACGGCGGGTGAGGATACCAAAGCCCCGCAAACAGAAAAAACGGTCTGTCCTTAGGTCTTTTTTTTATGGAGCGAATCACCCCGTCGACTACTAAGTCGTCGGAATTAACGGCTATATCCGTAGGGCTTTTGGTGGGAATAATACCGTTAAAAAAGGAATAATAGCTGTCGCCGTCACGGTCGCCGCGTTTGGGATTAAAGCGATGCAGCGGTTTTTTCGGTCGTTTCAGCATGATATATTCGTCGATGAGCCGCCTATGGTACTCCGGATACTGCCCCGCCATAAAATCCCCGCGAGTGGAGGAAACCGTGTGATATCCCGCTTGTTTCATATCCCCGAAGAGGTTTTCCTCGTGAGGCTGCAGCAAGTGACCCATAGTTCTATGCCCGTTGACATGCGGATAAAGCCCCGTCAAAAACGAACAGCGGCTTGGGACGCATACGGGATTTTGGCAGTATGCCGACGAAAACGAAACCCCCTCCCGCGCAAGTCCGTCCAAAATCGGGGTATGCGCCGCCAAATTTCCCAAATGCCCCATGCTGTCTGCTCTCATCTGATCGGGATTGATAATCAATATATTCGGTTTCATATTCACACCTCTTTTTCTCGCGTTTCCGTTACAATTTTTCCCTCAATTCCCTTATTATCCGTAATGCTTCGGCTATCTCTATATAGTCGGCTTTGTTTAACACATATTTTGATTGCATGTTTTGATACGCCTCTTTAAACTCGGAATTGCCCTCTATTCCGTCAAAATAGGAAAAATCCTTTATTCTCAAATCCGCGGAAATCCCGCCTTTTCTGACTTCCTCTTCTTTACGTTTGAGCGATATCATATAATCGAGTTTTTCTCCGTCAGAAAACAATTGCTTTACGCTTTCACGTTCGCTCAATACCGCGATATCGTAAACGTGCTTTGCCGCGTCAAACCAATCATTCCTAATATAATAAAACTCGGCGGCGAATATTTTGTCTATAAATATCCGCTCCAACCGAATGGTTCGTATATTAAACGGCGCAACTCCGAATTGTTGTGAAAGAATCTTTTTATTCTCCGAAGTCGTCAAGTCGTATATGAGAGGTGCAATCTCATAGCTTGTCACGGGTTCGCTTACGGTAAACGAGGTTGCCTCTACCAACACTCTTTCGTACCGCTGCAGCTCCTCGCGGCTGTCGTCAAAAAATGCCGATTCATAGCGGTAAACAGCGGTAATGCTCCCTCTTTTCTCACTAAAAGCTCCGTCTTGCTTGTCAAGTGCAAGCGAATATCCGTAAACGGCTCTCTCCAATCTTTTTCGCGCTTGATTGTTGGACAACCCCGCAACGTCTACCGTCAAGTCTATATCCTCTGAAAACCGTTTTATATGCCTAATTGCTTTGTACAACGCCGTACCGCCTTTAAAATAGGCTTTTATATCGTCTTGCATAAGGCTAAGCTCGTTCAGTGTCAGAGTTACATAATAATCCTTCTCCAAAATGTCCGACGACAAACCGCTTGTCCGTTCGGTTTGCAGTATCAAAGCTTTAAAAAGCTCTTGCTCCGAATGCAATTTCATAGTACGCTCCTCACCGCAACGCCGACCAACGCGTCTACAACCCTCTGCGAATAATACCTTTTTGCCGTACCGATTAACCGCCCGAAATCAAGCGCGTACTTTTGAATAACTTCGCAGTACCGTTCTTCCGCATCGTCCGTCTCAAATACTACGCCGTCCTTGTTATCTATGATGTCCAACAGCTGAAGATATCGATAGTTTTCCGCATTCACAACGGTCTTTGGCGGCCTTAACACAATGTTTGCGGACTCTATCACTTTTTCGCGCACCGCCTTGTTGCTCGCAAAAAAACGGTATTTCGGTATTTGCGTCGTAAAACCCATTTTTTGAAACAGCGTAGGGCCCGTGACGTATCCTATTACGCCGTTTTCGTTCTCGACATATTCCTTATAGACCGCCTCCGCACGATTGATCGGAACGAGTCCGAAAAGGGTTTTCCGCGGTCTGTAATAAACGCCCTTTTGATACCCCAAAAGCTCCGTCCCCGTCATACGGTTGAGTATGACGTTGACGGTGTATTTCAACTTTTTTTTATCCGCGCCGAACCGCTCCGCCGTCTTTGCACAAATTTCTTCCGCCGTAAACAAGCAGTCCCAATCCTTTTGTGCGATTTCGTTTCGGATATAGTCGGAATAACTAAGACCCATAAAAACCTCTTTGTGTTATATTGTATGCAAATATTTTAAACTTTACGCATATACTATAACACATTTTAAAGACAATTGCAACCGTTTTACAAATCTTCGTTATGATTATTTATCAGCCCTCTTCCGAAGCAAACAACGCCTTCCTTAAATAAAGCCCCGTATAGCTCTCCCCGTTCTCCGCGACCTCTTCGGGCGTACCTTGCGCGACGAGGGTGCCGCCGCCGTCGCCGCCTTCGGGGCCGAGGTCTATGATGTAGTCGGCGGATTTTACGACGTCGAGATTGTGTTCTATGATGAGGACGGTGTTGCCGCCTTTTTTCAATTTTGCAAGGATTTTGAGGAGCTTATCGACGTCCGCGACGTGCAGACCCGTCGTGGGTTCGTCGAGGATATAGATCGTCTTCCCCGTACTCCTTTTAGATAGCTCCGTCGCCAACTTGACCCTTTGCGCTTCGCCGCCCGAAAGGGTCGTTGCGGGCTGACCGAGCTTTACATAGCCCAATCCCACGTCGTAAAGGGTCTTTATTTTTGCATAAATCGACGGCACGTTTTCAAAAAAGGCGCAAGCCTCGTCTATCGGCATATCGAGAACGTCGTAGATATTTTTTCCTTTGTATTTGACCTCCAAGGTTTCTCTGTTATACCGTCTCTCCTTGCACACCTCGCACGGGACGTAAATATCGGGTAAAAAGTGCATTTCTATCTTGATGATTCCGTCGCCGCCGCAATTTTCGCATCGCCCGCCGGGGAGATTAAAACTGAACCGCCCCTCCTTAAATCCTCTGACCTTTGCGTCTTGCGTCTCCGAAAACAGCTTGCGAATATTCGTAAACACCCCCGTATATGTCGCGGGATTGCTTCGCGGCGTCCGACCTATCGCGCTTTGGTCGATATCGATCACCTTGTCGAGGTATTCCGCACCCTTTATGCTCCTAAAATCCCCCTCCGTTTGACTCGCATGATTGAGCTTATTTGCCAGATACGGATAGATAATCTCATTGACGAGACTACTCTTTCCGCTCCCCGACACCCCCGTCACAGCCGTCATAAGTCCGAGAGGGATTTTGATGTCGATATTCTTTAGGTTGTTTTGTTTCGCACCGAACACTTCGAGATAGCGTCCGTCGGATTTTATTCTGTCGGGGTCGAATTCTATCCTCTTTTTTCCGGACAAATACTGTCCCGTAATCGACTCGTCACACGCTTCTATCTCGCCGACGCTCCCCGCCGCGACGAGGTAGCCGCCGTTTATTCCCGCGCCGGGTCCGATATCGACGAGATAGTCCGCGGCGCGCATGGTATCCTCGTCGTGTTCTACGACAATCAAGGTGTTCCCAAGGTCGCGCAAATGCTTTAAGGTCTCGAGGAGCTTGTCATTGTCCCTTTGGTGCAGTCCTATACTCGGCTCGTCCAAAATATACAAGACTCCCGTAAGCCCGCTCCCGATCTGTGTCGCAAGGCGTATTCTCTGCGCCTCGCCGCCCGACAGCGTCCCCGCGCTCCGCGACAGCGTGAGGTAGTTTAAGCCCACGTCGCACAAAAACCTAAGCCGTTCTCCTATCTCTTTCATGATAGGCGCGGCAATCAATTTTTCGGTTTCGTTAAAAGCCGCCGTCTCAAAAAACTCTCTCAATTTATCGATTGCAAGCTCTGAGATTTCCGCAAGATTCTTTTCCGAAACCGTGACGGCGAGAGCCTCTTTTTTGAGCCGTTTACCGTCGCACGTCTTGCACGGTTTACTGACCATAAGCGATTCTACCTCGCGCTTTACATAGTCGGACGTCGTGTCTCTATACCGCCGATTGAGGTTGTTTATGACCCCCTCGAACGACGAGGAATACTTCCCCGAAAACGATCCCGTGCGGTACTGCACCTCCATTTTTTCGCCGCCGTTCCCGTATAGCAAGAGTTTTTGAATATCGGGCGGCAAATCCTTGTACGGGGTACGGAGCGAAAAGCCGTACCGCTCCGAAAGCGCGACAAACATAGACTCCGCAATCTTGCCGCCGTCCATATTCCACCCCGAAACCTCCACCGCGCCCTCCGATACGGAACGTTCGGGTTTAATGATTTTATCGAGGTCTATCTCGTTTATAAAGCCCAATCCCGTACACGCGGGACACGCCCCGAAAGGGGTATTAAAGCTAAACAGACGCGGCTCAAGCTCCTCAAGCGCGATCCCGCAATCGGGGCAAGCGTACTGCGTACTGTAGAGGGTTTCCGCGCCGTCTATCTCCGCTATGACAAGCCCCTCCGCGAGCCTAAGCGCGGCTTCTATACTGTCGGATAGGCGGCGGCGCATATCGTCCTTTATGACCAATCTGTCGATGACTATTCCGAGATTATGCCGAATGTTTTTGTCGAGATCTATACTCTCGTCGAGGTCGTACATGCTCCCGTCGATCTTTGCGCGGACATAACCGCTCCGCTTCATGCTTTCGAGGAGCTTGACATATTCGCCCTTTCTCCCCCTTATGACGGGCGCGGTGACTATCAGCTTTGCGCCGATAGGACTTTTTAAAATCGCGTCGCAAATCTCGTCCACGGTTTGACGGCTTATCTCCCGTCCGCAATTTACGCAATGCGGCTTTCCGACTCGCGCATAGAGGAGACGGAGATAGTCGTGTATCTCCGTGACCGTCCCCACGGTCGAGCGCGGATTGTGAGAGGTCGTCCTCTGGTCGATAGAAATCGCGGGCGAAAGCCCGTCGATAGACTCGACGTCGGGTTTTTTCATCTGCCCCAAAAACTGCCTCGCATAAGAGGATAGACTCTCGACGTACCGCCTCTGCCCCTCTGCAAAAATCGTGTCAAACGCGAGAGAGGATTTTCCCGAACCGCTTATCCCCGTAAAAACCACGAGCTTATCCCTCGGTATCTGAATATCGATATTCTTTAAATTGTGTTCCTTTGCGCCCTTTACATAGATGTATTGTTTCATGATTTTCCTTTGTTTTGATAGTTTTTTTATTTTTTTTTATTTCAACCGTTTTCTGATTCCGTTATCTTAATAGTCTTTCAATTTCGCTACTTCAAAAGCTTCTTCAATTCCGCCAACTCGTCCCTCAACTTGATTGCCGCCTCAAAGTCCAGCACGGCGGCGGCGGATTTCATCAAGCCTTTCAGTGCTTCTATTTGCTTTACGACGTCTTGTCCGTCGGCTTTTTCACGGATTTTTTGGGTGACCTCGAGGGTGTTGACGACGCTTTTTACGATGGTTTTCGGGATAATACCGTGCTTCTCGTTAAACTCCTTTTGAATTGTTCTCCTACGGTCGGTTTCCTTTATCGCCCTATCCATACTGCCCGTCACGGTATCGGCGTACATGATGACCCGCGCTTCGCTGTTTCGTGCGGCGCGCCCGACCGTCTGAATGAGGGAGGTGTCGCTCCTCAAAAAGCCCTCCTTATCCGCGTCGAGTATACAGACAAGCATGACCTCCGGGAGGTCTAACCCCTCCCGTAAGAGGTTGATTCCGACCAAAACGTCAAAGTCGCCTTTTCTAAGCGACGCTATAATTTCTATCCGTTCCAACGTGTCGATTTCGGAATGCATATACCTCACTCTTATCCCGTGTTCGCCGAGGAATGTCGTGAGATTTTCAGCCATTTTTTTTGTAAGCGTGGTCACCAAAACCCGCCCGCCCTTTTCGGTCACACCGTTGATTTCGGATATTAGGTCGTCGATTTGTCCCTCTACTTTGCGTATGACGATTTCGGGATCGACCAAGCCCGTCGGGCGAATCACTTGCTCCGCGATATTGTCCGCTTGTTTCATTTCGTATTCGGCGGGGGTTGCGGAAACGCAAACAAGCTGTTTGACCCTCGCGTCAAATTCGGGAAAATTGAGCGGTCTGTTGTCAAATGCGGCGGGCAAGCGAAAGCCGTAATCTATGAGCTGTGTCTTTCTGGAGCGGTCGCCCGCATACATGCCTCTGATCTGAGGTATAGTCATGTGGCTCTCGTCGATAAAGGTTATAAAATCGTCGGGGAAAAAGTCCAAAAGCGTATACGGCGGCGTACCGGGTTTTCGCCCGTCAAAAAACCGTGAGTAGTTCTCTATACCGCTGCAATACCCGATTTCGCGTATCATTTCGAGGTCGTAATTGACGCGCTCCGATATCCGCTGCGCCTCGATGAGCTTGTTGTGTTCCTTAAAAAATTCGACGCGCTCCGCCATCTCCGCACGGATCTCTTGTAACGCTTGCCCCTTTCTTTCCTCTCCCGCAATATAGTGGCTTGCGGGGAATACCGTAATCATTTTTAAACGGCTCACGGGCTTGCCCGTCACGATGTTTATCTCCGCAATCCTATCGACAATATCCCCGAAAAATTCCACCCTTACCGCCATCTCGCTGTAGTTCGACGGAAAGATTTCGACGGTATCGCCGCGGACGCGAAAGGTCGAGCGCACAAAGTCTATGTCGCTCCTCTTATACTGAATCCCTATCAGCCTATCCAAAAGCGCGTCGCGGTCGAGCGTATCGCCCTCCCTTATCGAAACCATATTGCGGTAATATTCGTCGGGCGCACCCAAACCGTAGATACACGACACCGATGCGACGACTATCGTATCCCTTCTCTCGCAAAGCGAGCTTGTCGCGCCGTGGCGAAGCTTGTCTATCTCGTCGTTTATTTCAAATTCCTTCTCGATATAGGTGTCCGACCGCGCAATATACGCTTCGGGCTGATAGTAGTCGTAATAGCTTACAAAAAACTCGACTCTGTTCTTCGGAAAAAACTCGCGGAATTCGTTACAGAGCTGTGCCGCAAGGGTCTTGTTGTGCGCGATGATGAGCGCGGGACGCTGTATCCTCTCGATGACGTTCGCCATAGTAAAGGTCTTTCCGCTCCCCGTCACCCCAAGCAAAACCTGAGTACGGAATCCGTCCTCTATACCTTGCACAAGGCTCTCTATCGCTTTCGGCTGATCCCCCGTCGGCTTGTACGGAGAACTTAATTCAAACTTTTGCATAGCAATCCGGCTTTTTTATTTTTTTCAGAATTTTTTTCTTGCGGTCTTATTATATCACAATAGCATGGAGATACGCAATCAAAACAAATTTGAGAATAAAAAATTAAGACACTATTACAATAAGTCGGTATCCCACCGTAGGGGACGTTGCAGCCTTGCCGATATTGTTAGAAAAATTTTTCGAAAACCATTGACTTCGGAATAGACATAATGTATACTATAATTGCAAAAGGGGAAAAGAGGAGTTTTTTAGAGAGACAAGTAGAGAGCATTAAACGAGAAGAAGAAAAAATATTGAGAATTTACGACTGACAAAAAAACGAAGATGAGTTTAAACGGTATGAAGACAGCAGCCGAAAAAACAATCAAGGTTTATTTTAGGGGGTCGTTTTTTGTTTTTTTAAGGTAACAATAAAAAAGCGAAAGCTTTTTGGATATATAGACAAAATTTATAAAACGGAGGTTTAGCAATGAAAAATGCAGCAAAAAAAATCTGTCTTATTTGTCTGGCGACAATGTTTTTATTCGGTATTGTGTTTACGTTATCGAGTTGTGAGTCAAAGGGCAAAAAAATCGATCACGAGATTTGGGACGTGACGGTTCTAAAAGATCGTAACGGAGAAAAATATGCCCGAATCTGGGGATTGAACGAGAAAGGAATCAAGCAAAGTAAAGAAAACACCGAAGCAATAATCCCCGAAACAATCGGCGGCTATCCCGTCAAGGTTTTGGATAATTACCGCAGTACATGGCCGCCCGTGGGCGGCGAAGAAAAGGCGGCAAAATTAGGTGAGTTGACTAAAATAAAAATAGAAGCAAACGTGACGATAGACCATTACTTTTTTGAGGAAAGCAAGGTTTACATGCTGGAGTTTACAAGCAAATCTCCATCAACGTTAAAAAACATGGCGAGCAATATCAATGGATCTATTATTTGTATTGTTCCTGAGGATAGCGACGATGATTATTTGGTCGGTTATGTGGGGTTTAAACCATCTGAAATGATCAACGGATATCTAATAAAAAATCAAATATTTTATGGTTATATAGGAACGGAAAGCTACATAGAAATTCCAGAGGGGATTACTGAGTTAACTCAGTCTATATCCTATATTCGTTATTCGGTTTCGTCCGCAAAGATTCCAAGCACTGTGCAAACGATCTATAGAATTAATCCGTTTAGAAATTGGTCGGGAACCGGATCAAAAAAGATTTTTCTATCAAAAGAAACCATTATTGAAAAGGGAGCCATTCCTTCCAACGTTGAAATTGAATATTACGAAAATTAAAATAAAAAATAAGGAGATACATCACATGAAAAAATCAAATTTGTGGGCAAAATTACTTGTTATCGCGTTATCAATGTTTTTTGTTGTTAGCGGCTTTTGGTTTAACGCGCAAGGCGTAAATGTCTTTGCGTCAGAACGATTAAGATTTTTCCCGAATCAAAATTAAAAATAAAAAAGCGAGAGCTTTTTGGATATATAGACAAAATTTATAAAACGGAGGTTCAGAAATGAAAAATGCAGCAAAAAAAATCTGTCTTATTTGTCTGGCGACAATGGTTTTATTCGGTATCGTATTTGCGCTATCGAGTTGCGAGTCAAAGGGCAAAAAAATCGATCACGAGATTTGGGACGTGACGGTTCTAAAAGATCGTAACGGAGAAAAATATGCCCGAATTTGGGGATTGAACGAGAAAGGAATCAAGCAAAGTAAAGAAAACACCGAAGCAATAATCCCAGAAACAATCGGCGGCTATCCCGTCAAAGTTTTGGACGCCTTTCAAAAGACGTGGCCGTCCGATATTACCGACAAGCCGGCAAAATTAGGCGAGTTGACAAAAATTACGATAGAGGCAAGTGTAACGATAGACCATTACTTTTTTAAGGAAAGTAACATTATCACCATAGAATTTGCAAATGAAATTCCACCTGTATTAAAAAGTGTGTATTCCGCTAATGGTTCTATTTTGT
>JAITOQ010000137.1 GCA_031289865.1 Clostridiales bacterium | reverse complement strand
GAGGATACGCTGTTGGAGGACAAAGGGACACGGCGCGCAGACCTTTACGGAGGGGATCCAAAACAGCTGTAATTGCGTATTTATGGATTGTGTTCAAGCCCTCGGTACACAGCGGTTTTATAACTACCTCAAAAAATTCGGAATCTTTGAAAAGACGGGAATCGATATGGTCGGAGAAGCCTCCGCGCTCTCGATTGCCGAAAAGGACGTAAAGACCGTAGATCTTGCGCGTATCGGATTTGGGCAAGCCATCGCAATGACTCCGATAGAGCTCCTCAACGGGGTAGCGTCGGTAGTCAACGGAGGAAAACTTATGACTCCGTATCTTGTTTCGTCAATAAAAGACAAAAGCGGAAAGATTGCGCTCAAAAATTATCCTACAATAAAGGGAGTATCTATAGGAGAAAAAACGAGCAAGCAGATGCGCGAATATCTTGAGGGCGTCGTGAAAAACGGCGGAGGAAAAGCGGCGGGAGTCGCGGGCTACAGTATCGGAGGAAAGACGGGTACGGCGCAAAAATATGTCAACGGAATAATTGCGCAAGGAAAATACATCTCCTCGTTTGTCGGCTTTTATCCGTCGTACGACCCCGAATACGTCATGATGTTTATCGTTGACGAGCCGGGGACGGGGGTGTATTACGGGAGTATCGTCGCCGCGCCTTACGCGGGTAAAATCTTTCGCGGGATATTTAACTATCTCGGAACGGTCCCTAATTTTTCGGAAAGCGACCTTTCGGATATGGCTGAATTTGCTATGCCCGACGTGAGAGGAATGGCTTATTACGACGCGGAAGCCCTCCTAAAAAAATACGGAATCTATTGCGAAATCGACGGCGAAGGGGATATAGTGACGGCGCAGCTCCCCGCGGCGGGGAGCCGAATAAACGTAAAAATGGCGGCACTTTTAATTGTGTAAACTGATAGAGTATTCTACAAAACGGCGTTTTGTAGAATACTCTATGAAGTTGAAAGTTGAAAGTTGAAAATTGAAAGTTAAGGATAAAAGCGGGTGTCATTCTGAATGGAGCGAAGAATCTAAAACCAGCCGTATGATAACAAACACATTTTTAAATCCGCAATTCTGCATTTTGCATTCTGCATTCTGCATTAAAAAAATTCTACATTTTGCATTAAAAAAGGAGAAAGACAAAAATGATACGACTTGACGCACTGTTAAAAAAAATCGAAATATTAGAATGCAACGCCGATCTCTCGACGGAAATTCTCGACGTCTGTACGGACAGTCGGAGGGCTGTAAGCGGCGTCTTATTCATAGCGATTAAGGGCGGCGGGCATGACGGAAACGACTACATAAACGACGCTATAGAAGCGGGCGCGGTTGTTGTTGTGACGGACGACGAAAGTGTCGCTCGCGGCACTGCTGCGGCTTGTATTCTCGTGCGCGACGCGAGGGAGGCTTACGCTTTTATCGCGAGCAATTTTTTTGGAAATCCGACCGACGAGATGCGGTTTATAGGGGTGTCGGGGACGAACGGAAAGACCACGGTCGCGCATATGATACACCACATTCTCTCCGCGAACGGAATCAAAACGGGGCTTATCGGGACGATAGGAAACATCATAGACGGGGTTCGGGAGGAGACCGATATGACGACTCCGGATCCGTACGAATTTTTTGCTATACTTAGGCGAATGCGCGATGCAAAGACGGACGTCGCGGTGTCGGAAATATCCGCGCACGCGATCTATCTCAAAAAAATCAATCCCGTGATTGCGGACATTGCGGTGTTTACCAATTGTTCTCAAGACCATTTGGATTTTTTTGAAACTATGGAGAAATATTCGGAGGTCAAGCGTTCGTATTTTACGCGGCGGCACGCAAAAACCGTCGTGATAAATGCGGACGATCGCACGGGGATAGAGATTATAAACGCGACCGACGCAAACGTAATCAGCTACGGTATCAAAAATCCCTCCGACGTTTTTGCGGTCAACATTCGCGCTGATATCAGCGGAACGAGTTTTTTTGCGAACATTTTTGACGACATTGCGGAGGTGAAGCTCCCTATGGCGGGGATATTCAACGTGTACAACTGCCTTGCGGCAATGACGGCGGCGCGGCTCTTAAACCTATCGTTACACGACACCGCGGAGGCGGCGGGTACTATACCCGAAATTCCCGGTCGTTTTAATGTCATTATGACCCCGAAATGCGGCTTTATCTTGGACTACGCGCATTCTCCCGACGGGCTGAAAAAGATACTTTCCGCGGCAAAAAAGATAACGAAAGGACGCTTGATAAGCGTGTTCGGCTGCGGCGGCAACCGCGATAGGATAAAGCGTCCGATCATGGGCAGGATTTCAGCCGACTACGCCGACATTACGATACTCACCTCGGATAATCCGCGTTTTGAAGAGGCGGGCGATATCATCGGAGATATAGAAAAGGGTATAAGGGGTATAGCGAGCGAGCATTTGAGCATAATCGACCGAAAGGAAGCTATAGAGCGTGCTTACGCTCTTGCCGAAAAGGACGACCTCGTGGTGGTCGCGGGAAAGGGCTCGGAGGATTATATGGATATCAAGGGCGTAAAATATCCCTACGGCGACAGAGCGGTGATAGAGGGGTTATGCAAGAGTACGGAGATTTAATCGTCGTTTTAGCGGCGGCGGTCGCCGCGTTTGTCTTGTCGATGCTGACCGCGCCCCTTGTCATTCGTCTTATGGCGCGGATAAAGGTCGGTCAGCCGATCCTAAAGTATCTTGAGGGGCATACCAAAAAGAGCGGAACTCCGACGATGGGCGGTTGGATTTTTATCTTGCCGACAGCCGTCGTTTCCTTGCTTTTCGGCTACGGCAGACTGTCGCTCATCGCGGTGCTTGTGACCGTCGGCTACGGGATAGTCGGTTTTTCGGACGATTTTATCAAGGTTCGCTACAAGCGGAACGAGGGCTTAAAACCCTATCAAAAAATCATAGCACAGCTCGGAATCGCGCTCATAGCGGCTTTTTTTGCGTACTATAACGAATGGATCGGGGACTCGGTGCGTATCCCGTTTTTTACCGTCGAATGGAATATGGGGTTATGGTATATCCCGTTTGCGGTCTTTTTGTTTTTAGCCGTGACAAATTCCGTCAACCTCACCGACGGCTTGGACGGGCTTGCGGCAAGCTCCGGCGTCGCATCGGTTTTTGCGCTTCTTGTCGCGGGGATTTTGTACTATTTTGAGGCGGCGGCATTCGGTATGACGGGGCTTCAAAACGAGCTTTTTTCACTCTGTATCTTTTTGTCCGCGCTCGCCGCGTCGCTGCTCGGCTTTTTGTGGCACAACGCAAATCCCGCGAGGATTTTTATGGGGGACACGGGCGCGCTTGCCCTCGGAGGAGCGATAGCCGCGGGGGCGATTTTTATGCGGAATCCGCTTCTTTTAGCCTTTGTCTGTATCGTCCATGTCTGGTCGTCGCTATCTGTTATCCTACAAGTGATATACTTTAAGCTGACTAAAAAACGCATCTTTAAAATGTCGCCGTTTCATCATCACTTAGAGCTTTCGGGGTATTCCGAAAACAGAATTTCCGTGATCTATGCCGTGCTCACCGTGGTTACGGGAGCGGTCGGTACGATAGGGGTTATATTGAGTTTGACGATGTAAAAAGCGGATTTTGGGGGAACGGCTAAGTTTGCATAGTATTATATAAAACGGCGTTTTGTAGAATACTATGCAAATATCGTCCCTTACATTTTAATCCGCTATTCTGCATTTCTCTAAAATTTTTTTCAATTTCACACAAAAATTTTTCTAAATTCACTGTACAACCCCTTTCTTTTGTGGTATAATAGCGATAAATACCGAATATATGGTGGTTTCGGCGGACAGTCGGAGTTGTTTCGGGTTTTTTAAGGGGTTTTTTATATGGCGGTAGTTTTTTGCGATTCAAATTGTGAACTTTGGTATGACAAGGCGCGTGAGCTGGGGTTAAAGGTTATACAGATGCCTTACACCTTAGACGGGGTCGAGCATTTTTACGATCTCGGTGAAAAGACGGACTTCAAGCATTTTTATGCCGAAGTCAGGAGCGGGAAAATTCCCGTCACATCCGCTTTGAATGCGGAAAATTATAGGGAATATTTCGAGCCGTATTTTAAGGCGGGCGAGGATATTCTCTATATTTCTTTTTCCGATCAGCTGTCGGCGACCTTTAACTATATGGATCTTGCGGTAAAGGATTTGAGAGCCGAATATCCCAACGTCAAGTTCGTTCGTTTCGATACTAAGGGCATTTCTATGACGGAAGGGATTCAAGTCTATCTCGCCAAAAAATATTTTGATTCGGGAAAGACTATCGACGAAACCGTCGCTTATTTAAAGGAAATAACCAAACATATTTTTGCGGAATTCGTCGTGGACGACCTAAAGCACTTAAAGCGCGGCGGTCGTGTTTCGGGCGCGGCTGCGGCAATCGGGACGCTCCTCAACATGAAGCCTATCTTAAAGGTGACCGACGAGGGCAAATTAGTCAATACGATTAAAGTCAGCGGAAAGACCAAAGCCCTCACTTATCTTGCGGGACAAGTAAAGGAAAAAGGACTTGACGTAGACAAGTATCCTATCGTTATCATGCACGCGGATTGCGAAGAGGACGCGCTCAAATTAAAGGAAAAAATCATCGCCGAAACGGGCAACCCGAATCTCGACATTTGGATTCAGCCCGTAGGTCCCGTCATCGGTACGCATTGCGGAGCGGGTACTATCGCGCTCATTTTCTATGCGATTTCGAGATAACATTTCCCAAAAAATATCAAAAAAAGCGAAAGATATTATGACATACGATGTGAATTTTTACGGAGTAAAAAGAAGTTTGCCTTTGTGTCCGATCGGGGACAACCTCATGATCGCCGCGTTTAATATGCTCGGCGACAACGCGCTCACCGCGGTCGTCGCGGAGGCGGCTTATCAAAAGATCAAGGATATAGACTTCGATCTCATTGTCACCGCGGAATGCAAGGGGATCGCTCTTGCTCAAGAGGTGTCGCGCCTATTGCATGAGCGCAAGGGACAAGACTATTATGTCGTCGCGAGAAAGAGCTTTAAGCTCTATATGAACGCCCCCGTTTCGGTCAAGGTAAATTCTATCACGACCGAAAAGGAACAGACCCTTTGGCTCTCGCACGACGAAGCCGACAAGCTCAAAGGCAAAAAAGTCATCTTGACCGACGACGTTATATCCACGGGAAACACCGTAAACGCGCTGTACCGCCTCATGGAAAAAGTCGGCGCAACCGTCGCGGGCGAGCTTTGCGTCCTCGCTGAGGGCGACGCGACGCGGAGAAAGGGCATAGTTTATCTAAAGGAATTGCCGCTGTTTGACGGAAAAGGAAATGAAATATAGAATTAGATAGAGCAGAAAAGATAATATCATTTGGATTAAGAGTATTTTAATTGAGGTGAGTTATGGGCGAATTTTGCGGTTTTACCGTTTATATGGACGTTAATAATTATGTACTCGTATACCCTGATTTTCATATTATCGTGACAAGCAATTTACATAAGAGAATCAGCAAAGAAAGCGAGGTTAGGTCTTGTAGCTATGGCGCAAATACAAACACGACATTTACTATATTTGATCATATTAGCAATATCATAGGACAAGCTGCCGGAATAGGAAAAACTGAAAGAGAAGCCTTAGAGATGTGCGTAAGCAAAATAAATCAGTATTTAAACGATCCGTACAACAGTGAGAAAAATCGAAACATTATTTTAATGCAAGAATACAAAGAGTTTTCTTATGATGATTTAAAGCTTATAAACATGGGAAAAAGGATTACTGTCTCGTGGTATAGTAATAACGGCGAAGCAAATGCGGCTTTTATATATTTTAAAGAAACGGAATCGGACGGGATAAAATCATATCGGTATGTCAGCAGCGTAGAGCGAAAGGTGCAATTTAGTCTGTCGACAGACGATATCATCAATAAAACGATAGAAAAAATAAATCCCGAAAAAAGATATAAACGAATATCGCGGGACGAGTTATTAGCGAAAGGAATTTTTCCGATCGGAGATATGTTTTATTACTGATTGGGAATGAAACGCATGAGCTGACAACCGTTAGGACGAAAGACGGTAACAAAAAGATGTTTTTAAAACTTTTTTATAAAGTAAGAGTTTATGTTGCAAATAATCCCGGAATGCTCTATAAGGCTTATTGGCTTTCGTTGTAAAAAGGGGAGGGAATATTATGCTGTATTATGAAATTTTGCCCGGAGAGTACGACTTAGTATTGGACATGGTCGACGACGGATTGTGTAAAAGATTTTTAGAAGAGAGGACATTTGAAGAAAAAACCATTCAAGTAAAATGTGTCAATCTTAAAAAAAAGCAAAAATATAAAGAGGATTTGTTTGCTTCGGCATTTTGCCCTCCGATTGTATCGGAGGATATGAAAAGATTTATAGAAGAAAACGATGGATTTAATCATAAGAACATACAATTGATTGAAACGGAGGTTGTCAATTACGATACGGAAAAAAAGTATTTCATTATGAATATAATGGATATTGTGGATTGTATTGACGACGAAAGCTCCGTTTACGAAGACAGCAGAGTGGGACGGTATGAATGGAGCAGAATATATATTAAGACAAGGCTTGACAAAACAAAGGCTGACGGGCATGATATATTTAGACTGAAAGGAGACCCGCATGCGCTTTTTATATCGGAGAGATTTTATAATGAATTTAAAAAATTAAAAAGTAGGTGCCTTGATTTGTATAGACAATAATTGTTTTATGGATAAAGTTATGAGTTTATAAGGCAAGGAGTAAAAATGATGAATGAAATAGAAATTTTTGCACACGACGGCTCCGATGAATACGAGTATGATTTCGGAATCGAAAAAGGATATTGGGACAATATTTATGTTCGCAAAAATGATAAGATTTTTCGAGTAAATATTATTACGCTTATAAGATTGACTCAAGATTGCGAGTACGCGTATGATTCGCCATTGTCAGGAGGCTGTTATGTAAACGAACCAAATCTTGTTGTGGTAAAAGACGCAACGAAAGCTCAAATAATAAAAACCTTATTAAAGCAAAATGAAATGGGTTTCTTTGAACAGTTAGCTCCATGCGGCAATAAAAGCGAAGCCGTATATTCGAGGATGGAAAGGCATTGGCTTGAAGAGGATAAAGAGACCTTTAATTTAAACGAGTTAGATAAGATTTATCCTTGAAAAAGTTGGCGAAATAGAAAATATGTAATCAAAATTGAAGCAAATAATGGAAACATTCAGAGATTGGGTCGAAAATTGAAAATTATATGCGGAGAATTATATGAAAGCTATTATAGGGGAATTTTTTGCGGAAGCCGCCGATGGTACGCCTTTGGTAAACGGCATGAATTTGTTTTCAAACGAGCTTGAAGATTTGAAAACTAAGATAAAAATTATAGGCAAACATCCCGATAGCAGTCCGCTTGTCCAATATAGAGGAGCTGTTTACCCATTAGATTTGTGTAGAATAAAATTGGAAGATCGTTCTTATTTTTATTACGGTCAAGTAGAGGTAAGAATGTGCTATTACTTTTTTTATAAATTCAATGAGAAAGATTTAGAAACGATAAAAAACGAGTCAAAGATTGTTGATTACGGGATACCTAATTATCCGAGTCTTCCGCCAAGAAAAACCGAATAATATTTTTATAGGTAGCGGCGCCCCCGACAAATTGAAGCAAATAATAGAAATTTTCAAAGATTGGGTCGAAAATTGAAAATTATATGCGGAGAATTTTCAGAATTTTTAAAATCCGCTTGAAATTATAAAAGTTTTGTGGTATAATGTCTAAAAGCAGTAATATGTACTGCAGTCTAAAAATCAAAAATCTAAAAATGTTTACGGAGGTTTTTTCTTACTATGGATGTTACGACAAAAGCCAGCATCAATCTGCACGCGGTTTTACGCAATATGCAAGAGCTTTGCATTTTTGACGAAACGGCGGCACAGGTGGTAAAGGACAAAAAAATTACGGTCGGTTTTTCGGTCAAGGGCTGCGAACCGATGGCGCTTGCCTTTGACAACGGTACTTGTAAGTATCTGCGCGGCGAAGCCCTACAAGGCGACGAAATGAAAGGCGCGCTCAAGCTCAGCTTTTCGTCACCCGAAAAGTTTAACAAGTTGGTCAACGGCGAAAAGGTCATTCCGGGCTTTAATCTCCTCGGCGTGACAAAGCTCGGCTTTGCGACGAAAGAATTCGGAGTACTCTCCGACAGACTCGCGTATTACTTACAGCCGAAGCCCGAAGAGGTCGCGGAGCTTTTAAAGGACAAAGCGTATTTTGAAACCCAAACCACGCTCCTTGCCTATACCGCGTTTCACGCGCTTGCGGAGATAGGTAACTACGACCCTATCGGCAAAGAGGTCGCGAAGAGAATGGGCGAGAGTAAGATCAGTATCGAGGTCGAAAACGGACCCGCGATCACGATTAGTTCTGACAAAAACGCGCACATGTCCGCAAAAATCGGGAAAGAAATGAATCCGAAAGCGAGAATGGTCTTTAAAAACCTTAAGGTCGTCAACGACGTCTTAAACGGTAAGACGGGCGCGTTTTCGGCGATGGGCGCGGGACTCTTTAACATCAGCGGGAACATTCACGTTCTCGACGAAATGAACAGACTTTTGTCGTTGGTTTCCAAATATTTAGCTTGATTTTTCGGAGGAACTTTTTAATATGGATAAGATATACAGCTATTCAAAAAACAGAGAACTTTTTAACAGAGCGCTAAAGGTGATTCCGACGGGCGTTCACGGGCACTTAGGCCCGTCAAACGGCTGCGCGATTCCGGTAGATTACTTTCCTATCTTTTCGCAAAAAGCGAAAGGCGCGTACTTTTGGGACGTGGACGGAAACAAATTTATAGACTATATGTGCGCATACGGTCCGAAC
>JAITOQ010000128.1 GCA_031289865.1 Clostridiales bacterium | reverse complement strand
ATAAAAAAATGAGGCAAAAAAACTTGACTTTATTTTAGGTTTGTAGTATAATAGTCACGATATAAATAGCAAACGGTCAGCGAAACGCGTAGAATTCCGAAGTGAATTCCGCGCGTTTTTTTTGTGCCGCGATACGGCTTTTGCGAAACTTCTATGCTATTCGATTGCTCTTGGCGATACACAAAATGCCGCTATTTTTCAATCAAAAACAACAACAAAATAAGAGGTAAAAAATGGAAACAACACAGCAAAACAACAACTATCTAATCAACGAACCGATACGAAAGCTATTGCCGAAGTTTGCGATACCGTGCGTCATCTCGCTTATCATATCGTGTCTTTACAACATTGTCGATCAGATATTTGTCGGACAGTTCGTCGGCGTTGACGGAAACGCGGCGACGGGAATTATTTTTCCTATTACCGTTATCGGTTGGGGGATAGCTCTTTTATTCGGCGACGGGGCGGCGGCTTTTTTGAGCTTGTCGCACGGGCGCGGAGATGCAAAAAACGTGGGCAAAACCATTGCCAACAGTATTCTATTCTCCTTTTTAATCGGCGCGCTGCTCATCATCATCTGCTATAGCTTCGGCGACAGTATTCTGTACCTTCTCGGCGCGACGGACGAAACGATAGCTTTAGCGCATGATTACGGGTTCATCATCTATATCATGATACCGCTTGCGCTCGTGCAAGCGACCTTAGGGTCGATTATCCGTGCGGACGGCAGTCCCCGTTACGCCATGTTTGCAATGGCGGTCGGCGCGGTTTTAAATATAGCCTTTGACGCGATAACCATTTGCGTTTTTCATTGGGGGATAAAAGGTGCGGCTATAGCGACGATTTTCGGTCAGTTTATCAGCTTTGTTTTGTGCGTACTGTATCTCCGTAAGAGTAAGACTTTCCGCATTCGTCTATCGGATTTAAAGCCGAGTTTAAAGGCGATAAAGCCGATTATTCCGTTGGGCGGTTCGAGCTTTCTCACGCAGCTTTCTATTGTCATCGTGACAATCGTCAACAACGTGTTGCTGGTACGCTACGGCGCGGAATTAAACGAGGCTTACGGCTCTACGGTAGCATTAGGCGCGTTCGTCGTCATTATGAAGCTGTTTCAAATCGTATTGAATATCGCTATCGGTATTGCCGCGGGAGCGCAGCCTATCATCAGCTTTAACTACGGCGCAAAACGGTACGACCGCGTAAAACAGACATTTAAATACGTCTTGTTGTGGACTTTTATCATAACCGCCGTCGCGACGCTTTTATTTGAGTTGATCCCGAAGGTGTTTATCGGAATGTTCGGTTCGGCGGGTTCGGCGAATGCGGGCGTACAAATACCGCCCGACTTTTACATGGGCTTTGCGGTTAAATGCTTGCGGATCTATCTCTCCTTAATCATCTTTACTTGTATCCAAAAAGCGTGCGCGATATTCCTCCAATCTATCGGAAAAGCCGCCCTCGCAATCCCTATGGCGATTATCCGCGACGTGGTATTTTTGATTGTGTTTTCGGCGACCTTTGCGAGCGTAATCGGAGTGGAGGGGGTCTTTTGGGGCGCGCCCGCCGCGGATATTCTCGCTATCGTCATCACCGCCGCCGTCATGCTTTTTGTATGGAAAAAGCTTGACCCGTCAAAGGTCAAGGGTGTTAGCCTAACCGATACGACGCTATCCGACATAAAGACTATAAAGCCGTCCAAAAAGGGCGTAATAGTCACAATCGCCCGTGAACACGGCTCCGCCGGAAAGTATATCGGTCGGCTTGTCGCGGAAAAACTCGGAATACCTTTTTATTACAAGGAAATGACCGCGCTTGCCGCGCAAGAGAGCGGACTTGCGAATGAATTTATCTCCGATATAAACGCAAACTCTCCGCATATTATGCACGAACTGTACTTGAGTACGGAGGTGGTTCAACGCGCTATTATAGCTCAAGAAAAAATCATTCGCAAGATTGCCGACAACGGCTCTTGCGTTATCGTCGGACGCGCCGCCGACTATGTACTGCGCGATTATAAGGACGTCGTACGCGTTTTTATCCACGCGCCCGCCGCGTACAGAATAAAAAAGGTTATGGAAATGTACGGCGATACGGAACAAGAAGCAAAAAAGAGTATAGCCCGCTCCGACGCGGCACGCGCCACATATTACAAAAATATTTCGGGCTTAAAGTGGCGCGACTCAGATCAATATGACCTCTCCATCGATAGCTCTATAGGCGCGGAAAAAACCGCCGAAGCGATCGTTGATTATGTTAGCAGCGTGACGCTGCACTCTTAATGCAGAATGCTTGTTTAATGCAGAATGCAAAATGCAGAATGCAGAATTGCGGAATATAATAAAAGTCTGTAATTCTCTTGTAGGGGCGACCGCCTCGGTCGCCCGCGTCATTCTGAACTTGCGAAGAATCTCAAAAAAAGTCGGTGTCATGATGCCGACTTTTTTTCATAGTGAAAAATCTGAAACTTTTACAAGGAAATATTCGGAATATGTATTGACTTCAACTAACATTTATTGTATACTTATACCGTTATTACTTCACAAACGAAAGTGATAGGCATAAAAAGCACAAAGGAGAATTTTTTTATATGGGGTGCGACGTATTTATCAGCTATAGGCGGGATTTCGGTGCGGAACGTGCGGAAAACGTGTACAAGGAACTAAAAGATGATTTTAAGGTGTTTTGGGATCAAGAGGCAATGCTTGCGGAGACTTTTACCGAACGGATAAAAAACGAGATAGAATCGTGTGAATACTTTATCGTCATTTTGTCGAAAGGTTTCTTTGACCGTTGCAAAAATTCGGACGATGTCGTCAGAATGGAATTGCAGACGGCGGTCGGTGATATTGGTAAAAAAGGACAAGAAGAATCCCCGAAGAAAAGGACTATCATTCCGATTTTTATGGACGATATCTCACAGAAAGAACTAAAAAAGATTTTTGCCGGCGATGAATTTTTTAATGTCATAAGCAAGGTTCTTGGGGAAAACGGCGTGGATTTTAACGTTGCAAAGACAAAATATTGGGGACAAGAGCTAAAATCCCTTATACTCAATAAATTTGCTCAAACGTCGGTTTGTCGGGAGAAGATCAAAAATCATTATGACAGATTAGAGAAAGCATGCGACAAGATTAAGTATTTTGAGTTTAAATTTGACGACATATATGTCGAGCAAATGTTGGAGAGCATACCCGACCGCGAGGAAAACGGCGGTAGGGGAATGCCGAACGGAGGAAAGTCGGGAGGTGTTTTGAAACCGCTTGAGCTTTTAAAAAAGAGCGGCGTAGATGTGGTCATGGGCGCGGCGGGCGCGGGGAAGTCCTTGATTATACAAAGTATGGCGTTGTATATCTTAAAACAGTCCGCGACTAAGGCTCTTGAAAAGGATTTCGAGTTACCCGTCTATATCGAATTAAAAGATTATAGAGATAAAAGAAGCGGCAACAACGATAAACAATATTTTTTAAGCAAATACATAGATGAAAAAATCTTTGAGAGTGTGTCGGGAAAAATTGACGGATTAAAGGGATATGTCAAGTGGGTACTCCTTTTTGACGGGATAGACGAGCTTGCCGACCTCGGAGCGTTTGAAGCCATCAGAAAGGATATAGAGGATTTTGTGATCAGTCAAGGGAAAGAGCATTGCAAGGTGATTTTTTCGTCGCGCTCAACGTGTTCGCTTGTGGAGGGAAACAATAAATTTTCCGTAAACGGTGAAAAAATCAATAAGTACAAGGTTCGCGACCTCGGATACGAAGAGCAAATAGAGTATATCGATAAATATTTTAATGCAAGCGGGATAAAAGAGGGCGAACCCGTCGAAGTCACGGGAAAGAAACAAGAAGAGTTTAAAAGCGCGCTAAAGAAAGCGGAAGAAAAAGATAAAAAGTTTATAGAGCTGTCGAGAAGCCCCTTTTTGCTTGCGCAAATCATAAAGATTTACCGTGCGGGCGGTGCGCTTTCGGAAAACAAAATCGACATATATAACGAGTGCGCAAAGCTATTGGTGGACGACAAAAAATTTGATATTCTCCCCGACGAATTAAAGGAAAAGAATACTATACTTGCCGTGTTGGGACACCTCGCGTACACCCTATATACCGCTGAAACCGCGGCAAAAGACGGTAAAACAAAGGTGGTAGGATTGTCGTCAAAGGACGTAAAAAAAGAGATAGAGGGCTATATGGGCTACCTCTTTAAAAAAGATGAAAAGATTTCCGCGACATTTACGGAAAAGTTTTTTGAATACGTTAAGCGTTGCTCGATTTACACCGACGACCGCTTTCTCCACCAAACCTTTGAAGAGTATTTCACGGCGTGTCACCTCTACAGCGCGGCGCGTCAAAAAGAATCGGTAAAAGTAGGTCTAAAAATCCTTGAAAAAGTCACGATAGACGACACCGTAATCGACGAAATTATCACGCAATACAAAGGCTCGGAATATTGGAAAGCTATAGT
>JAITOQ010000023.1 GCA_031289865.1 Clostridiales bacterium | reverse complement strand
GTATTTGTCAAGATTCGGGATACGCGGTACAAACGGACGCGCACCCGTCGCAATCAATAGCTTGTCATACGGTACCGCACCGTTTTTGTCCGTCAAAACGACCTTTTTTTCTCTGTCAATCCCGACCGCCGTCACCCCCAAAAGGGTCTTGACGTTGTTTTTTGCATAAAAATCATTCGGGCGGTATTTCATGCGCTCAAGGTCGGTTTTTCCCTCTAAAAGATAGGAGATGAGCGGACGGCCGTAGACGTGGTGATTTTCCGCGCCGATAACCGTCACCGATCCTTTTTTATCCAAAGCTCTGATTCCCTCGATACAGCCTACCGCCGCAATCGAATTTCCGATAATAACGTATTTCATTGCTTCCTCTTTTTTATTCCAAAATAATCGCCCTATTCGGACAATACTTGACGCACATCGGCTCGCCGCCGCTGTTCTTTATACAAAGCTCGCATTTCATCGCCGCGCCGTCCGCGCCCGCCGAAACCGCCCCGTAAGGACACGACAAAACGCAAGTGTAACACCCGACGCATTTGTCCTTGTCTATCGTGACCACTCCGTCAACCTTTGAGATCGCGCCCGCAATACAGCCCTTGATACAAGCGGGGTCGTCGCAGTGGCGGCAAGAAACCGCATAGCAAACCTTTCCCCCATCCTCGACCGTGATTCTCGAACGAACGGGACGATCCTTTAACGCCTTTACGATATCGACACAACCCGAATTTGCGTAAGTGCATATGTATTCGCATAGCCGGCACTTTAAGCACCATTCCTCTTGAAAGTATATTTTTTTCATGGCTTTTCCTTTTTTATTTTTTAATGCTGTTATAATGCAGAATGCTGTTATAATGCAGAATGCTTTTCTTAATGCAGAATGCAAAATGCAGAATGCTTTTCTTAATGCAGAATGCAAAATACAGAATGCTTTTCTTAATGCAGAATGCAAAATGCAGAATGCAAAATTGCGGATTTTAAAGTAGGTGTCATTCTGAGCGGAGCGAAGAATCTCAAACGATTTCTCCGAATCACATATCTAATTATCCGCCATTCTGCATTTTGCATTCTGCATTACCTTAACTTTCAACTTTCAACTTTCAACTTTCAACTTTCAACTTATGTCGGAATTACTCCCCCGCGTGCTGTATCCCCAAAATCTCCAGCTCTTTATTCGTCAGCCCTATACCGCGCAGCATGAGTCTGTTACCTTTCAACGCTTCGATCGAGTTGATTCCCATGCCGCCCATCATTTCTTCTATCTCGTGCTTCCACGCGGTGATGAGATTGATCAGACGCTCGCTGCCCGTTTCGGGATTGAGCCGCTTGACAAGTTCGGGGACTTGCGTCGCTATTCCCCAATTGCATTTACCGAGATGACACGAACGGCACAGATGACACCCAAGCGCAAGTAATGCGCCCGTCGCGACATAGACCGCGTCCGCGCCCAATGCAATGGCTTTTACGATATCCGCGCTGTTGCGGACACTCCCGCCGACGACGAGAGAGATATCGTTCCTTATGCCCTCCTCGCGAAGCCTCGTATCGACGCTCGCAAGCGCAAGCTCTATCGGTATCCCTACGTTGTCGCGGATTCGGGTAGGCGCGGCTCCCGTACCCCCTCTAAAGCCGTCTATAGCTATGATATCCGCTCCGCTCCGCGCAACCCCGCTCGCAATCGCCGCAATATTATGTACGGCGGCAATCTTGACAATCACGGGCTTTGTATAATCCGTCGCTTCCTTTAACGAAAAAATCAGCTGTCTCAAGTCCTCGATAGAATAGATATCGTGATGAGGCGCGGGAGAGATAGCGTCCGTTCCCTTCGGTATCATTCGGGTCATAGACACCTCGTCGCCGATCTTTTCGCCCGGCAAATGCCCGCCTATTCCGGGCTTTGCGCCCTGTCCCATCTTTATCTCGATAGCCGCGCCCGCGTCTAAGTAGTCCTTAAAGACCCCGAACCGCCCAGACGCGACTTGTACGATCGTGTTTTTTCCGTACGGATAAAAGTCCTTGTGCAGACCGCCCTCGCCCGTGTTGTAAAAAATACCGAGCTTTTGTGCGGCAAGCGCAAGAGATTTGTGCGCATTGTAGCTGATCGACCCGTACGACATAGCCGAAAACATGATCGGCACGCTCAAAAACAAGGCGTTTTTAATAGTACCCGTGAGCCTCCCGTTTTCGTCGCGAACCGTCTCTTGAGGACGCTTTCCGAGGGCGACACGCGTCTCCATAGGCTCTCGCAGCGGATCTATAGACGGATTTGTCACTTGCGACGCATTTATCAAAATCTTGTCCCAATAGACGGGATAGTTCTCCGGCGTACCCATCGAGGACAGCAAAACCCCTCCCGAAGCCGCTTGCTTATAGACGCTCTTGATAGCCGCCTCCGTCCAATTTGCATTGTCGCGGTAGCTGTTAGGATTTTTGATGATCTTGAGCGCACGCGTCGGACAAAGGGTCACGCAGCGTTGGCAATCGACGCAAGACATACTGTCTGAAACCATACAGCCGTATTCCGCGCTGTATTTGTGGACGAGGTTGGCGCACTGCCTCTCGCATACGCGGCAATTGACACAACGCTCTTGATTTCGGACTACTTCATAAATATTATCATCGTAATTTATCGGCATTTATTTTTGTTCCTCCAATCTAACGATCACCGGCTCTCCTCCGCTCGGCGACCAGACTTTATCCAATGACGGCTCGATCTCGCGGATCGCGCATTCCTCGCTCGCAATGTAAACCGTCTTGTTTTTTTCTCCGATTACCATGGAGCGGAGTTTTAATCGGTCGTTTAAAGCCATTAAACCGCCATCAAAGCCCACAATGATCGAAAACGGACCCGTAATCAACAAGCTCGGATAGGTCGTCCTTAGATAGGTCAAACGCCTCTTGTCCTCTTCGGGCATGGCATCGATCTTTTCCCAAAACGGCGCGGCGATGACTTCGGACGCTTCCGTAAGCGTCAGCTTTTTTCGGCGCAAGAGATAATCGAATATATATGAGATGACCTCCGTGTCGGTTTGGAGAGTGCATTTATATCCGTACATTTCTATAAAACGGCGGTTCGCGTCGTACGAGGAAATCTCGCCGTTATGCACTACGGAGCAGTCTAATATCGAGAACGGGTGCGCGCCCCCCCACCAACCGGGGGTATTGGTCGGATATCTGCCGTGGGCTACCCACGAATAGCCGCTGTATTCGTCCAGCTTATAAAAGCGGGCGACGTCCTCCGGAAAGCCTACCGCCTTAAAAACTCCCATGTTTTTCCCCGAAGAAAAGACGTATGCGCCGCCGATACGCGTGTTGATTGAAAAGGTACAGCGCAAAACATACTCGTTTTCGTCGAGCTGACTGTCCGCAAGCTTAGTCGGGAGCGGCGCGACAAAATAACGCCAAATGAGAGGTACGTCTGTGATTTCGGGGATCCTCTTAATCGGAATCTTAGAGAGATTGATAATCTCGAAATGCTCCTCGAGAAATTTTTCGCATTCCTCTTTGACGGTTTGACCGTTGTAAAAAATGTGGAGAGCGTAAAAATCCTTGTATTCGGGATAAATCCCGTAACCCGCAAAGCCGCCGCCCAGCCCGTTTGAACGGTCGTGCATGACCGCTATGGATTGAGCGACGCGCCCGCCGTCGATACGCGTCCCGTCCTTGTTGATAATCCCCGAGATCGCACACCCCGACGGGATGCGGATCTCTCCTTCTCTTTTTGTGTTTATCATAAAATTTCCTTTTGTTTTTAAACCCGTTATCCCGCTTAAAAAAGGGAGCGCGTATTCCGAAAACGACGGATAGCGTCCCCACAAAAAACGGTGAGTTTAGTTATTATAGCATATTTGTCTCAAAAAGTAAATACGCGGTCTAAAAGATTTTAAAAGTAAATACTTATAGCGTCAAAACTAAAAGTTATAGCCTTTTAATTCCTTTTTTCGCTTATTCCTCTTTCTTTTCGTTCGCCGGTTTTATGTTCATGAGTTTATTGATGTTGGTATAATGAAAAGGCATATCGACAAAACAAAGAATATCTTTCCGCCTTTGATTTTCTAATGTCTTTAGATAATGATTATCTAAATAATTTTGAGCTTTTTCTATAATGGGACGCTTGCCTTCCTCGTTCTTAGACAAGCCGTTTTCTATAACCGCATTTGTTTCATGCCGAATTATTTTAGATATTTTAGCATAAGCGGCGTTTACTGTTTTATCAGACAAGTTTTACCTAATATATCTTTTGTGTCCATTGAAAAATCCTTCCATAAAAAACAATCAGCCCTCCGACGTTAAGGCGGGAGGGCTACAAGCGTAAGTGGTATTTTAACCGCCACTCGCGGAACAATTATATTATAGATTATATTTATATGTTTGTCAAGGGCTTTCTGCTAATATTTTATGCAAAAAAACAAAATTTATTTCGCGTTTCATTCCGTTACCGCTTTTTTCATTTCCAAAACATAGCGGTAGACCTCCCGTCCCGCGTCTTTGCCGTATTCCTCGATGATTTTTACAATCGCGCTCCCAACAATCACGCCGTCGGCAAGCGCGGAAAGACTGCGCGCCTGCTCAACCGTATTGATACCGAATCCGATTGCCGTCGGGATTTTTGCGGCGGCTTTTACCTTTTTTGTCATTGCGCCGATATCCGTCGCAATCTCGCCGCGCATCCCCGTCACGCCCATCGACGAAACGGCATAGACAAAGCCCGCCGCGTTTTTCGCGATTTCGCCGATACGCTCGTCGGATGTCGGCGCGATGAGCGAGATGAGATCTATACCGTATTTTTCCGCAAAGGGACGAACCTCTCCCCCCTCCTCATACGGCAGATCGGGAATGATTATACCGTCAAGCCCTACGCGTGAGGCTTCCTTAAAAAACGCGTCGTACCCGTAAACAAACACGGGATTCAGATACGTCAAAAAGACAAGCGGAACCTCCGACGTTTTGCGGACGCTCTCCACGAGTCCGAAAAGACGCGGCAGTGTCGCGCCCGCGCTCAATGCGCGGAGATTTGCCCGCTGAATGACGGGACCCTCCGCTATCGGATCGGAAAAAGGTATCCCGATCTCTACGATATCCGCGCCCGCATGTACCATTTCGCCTATAAACTCCAAGCTTTTTTCGATACTCGGATCCCCGCCCGTCAAAAATCCGATAAAGGCTTTTCCGTTTAAAAAAGCTTTTTTTATTCTACTCATAAAGTTTAATCCCCCTATATCTCGCAATAGCCGCGACATCCTTGTCGCCCCGTCCCGAAAGGCATATAACGATACTTTCCGTGTTCGGTATATCTTTCGCTATCTTCATAGCGTGCGCGACCGCGTGCGCGCTCTCTATAGCGCAGATGATCCCCTCCGTCCGCGCAAGGTATTCAAACGCCGCGACCGCCTCGGAGTCCGTCACGGGAACGTACTCCGCACGTCCCGACTTGTAGAGATATGCGTGTTCGGGTCCTATACCGGGGTAATCCAAACCCGCCGATATGGAATAGACGGGCGCGATTTGCCCCTCCTCATTTTGACAAAAATACGATTTCATACCGTGGAATATCCCCACGCTCCCGTTGGCTATCGTCGCGGCGTTTTCGGGCGTGTCTATACCGCGTCCCGCCGCCTCACAGCCTATCAATTTTACGCTCTTATCCTCTATAAAACGGTAAAACATCCCCATCGCATTGCTCCCGCCCCCGACGCACGCAAGGACTGCGTAAGGGAGCTTTCCCTCTTTTTCAAGGAGCTGTTCGCGTGTCTCCTTACCTATCACGCTCTGAAAGTCGCGCACTATCGTCGGGAACGGGTGCGGTCCCATAACCGAACCCAATACATAGAGAGTGTCGTGTACTCGCCCCGTCCAGTCCCGCATGGTTTCGTTTACGGCGTCCTTTAGGGTCATCGTACCGCTTGTCACCGCGTTCACCTTCGCGCCCAAAAGCTCCATGCGGTAGACGTTTAAGGCTTGACGCTCCGTGTCCTCTTTTCCCATGAATATCTCGCACTCAAGTCCCAAAAGCGCGGCGGCGGTCGCGGTCGCAACGCCGTGCTGTCCCGCGCCCGTCTCCGCAATCACGCGGGTCTTGCCCATTCTTTTGGCTAAAAGCGTCTGCCCCAAAACATTGTTAATCTTGTGCGAACCCGTATGATTTAAGTCCTCGCGCTTGAGATATATCCTCGCGCCGCCCAAATTCCGCGTCATCTTTTCGGCATAATAGAGGAGCGACGGACGCCCCGCATAATTTTTTAACAGCCCGTTTAATTCCGCTGCAAAGGACGGGTCGTTTTTGTAAAACTCATAGCTTTCCTCCAACCGTTTTACCTCGTTCATCAAGGTTTCGGGAATGTACTGCCCCCCGAACTCACCAAATCTGCCTTTCATATTCACTTACTCCCTCTGACGGTCTCCGTCAATTTAATTATCTTTTCCGCATCCTTTAATCCGTCCGTCTCCGCGCCGCCGCTGATATCCACGGCATACGGCTTAAAGGACAGCACCGCCTCTATATTGTCCGAATTTATCCCGCCCGCAATAAAAAACGGCGAGTCTATACCGCGTAAAACGCTTCTGTCAAAGGCGCGTCCCGTCCCTCCGCTCCCGCTGTCAAACAACAGAAAATCCGCGCCCGCACGGACATAAAGCGCGGCTTGCTCTCTCAAAAATTCATTGAGCGCGGAAGCGGCGTTCGTTTGTTTTAAACCGTCCGCTTGCACCGTTCGTGTGACCGCACTCATTAAACCGCCCGTTTCGCCGTCCGCGCAAAGTGCTTTTATGACGGAAAGACGCGGACAACGTTTTTTTAAAGCCGCGACATATTCCGCGCTCTCCCCTCCGTGCAATTGCGCAAAAGAGATAATCCCCCTCGCGTAAAGCTCCTCTATACCCTCCGCGTCCTCGTCTTGAAAGACTCCGACGGAGAGGATTTCGGGCGCGATTTTTTTCCTAAGCTCCCCCGCCAAAACGGGTGAGCAATATCGCCTGCGCCCTTTTACAAAGACAAAGCCGACAAAATCGGGAACCGCCGCATTTACCGCAAGCGCGTCCTCCCCGCGGAACAGACCGCATATTTTTATTTTTATCATGAATACCTCGATACTTTTTTAAGTTGAAAGTTGAGAGTTGAGAGTTGAAAATTAAGGATTTTTTAATGCAGAATGCAAAATGCAGAATGCAGAATTGCGGATTTTAAAGAAAAGTTGGGGGCATCCTAAGCGATGCGAAGAATGATACTCGCTTTTTATCGGAGGGAAGCGACCTTTAATTTTCAACTTTCAACTTTCCATTTTCAATTTTTACTACTCTTTATTAGCTCTTTCAACTTCTTCCACGGTTTTTCCGCTCTCATCAAGGTTTCGCCTATCAATACTCCGTCTATCCCGTGCGTTACCAAGCGTTCTATATCGCGTGCCGTCGCGATACCGCTCTCCGACACAAACGGGATACCGTGCGGTACAAGTTTTCGGAGCTCAATACTCGTTTCGAGATCGACCGTAAAGGTCTTTAAATCCCTATTGTTTACGCCGATAAGCCTTGCGCCCGCACGGAGCGCGGAAACAATCTCGCTCTCCGTATGCGCCTCAACGAGCGCGGAGAGTCCGAGCAAATCCGCCGCCGCAATAAAGCCTTTTAGCTTTTCGGTGTCGAGGAGCGCGCATATCAGCAGTACCGCGTCCGCGCCAAGGAGCTTCGCCTCATAGATTTGGTACTCGTCTATCGTAAAATCTTTCCTCAAAACGGGAATGCTCACCGCGCTCTTGATTTCGGTCAGATAGCTGTCGTCCCCCAAAAAATATTCGGGTTCGGTGAGTACCGACACCGCGTCCGCGCCGTTTCTCTCATACCCCTCCGCTATCTCTCTATACGGAAAATTCTCCGCAATCAAGCCTTTTGACGGCGAGGCTTTTTTTACCTCGCAAATAAAGGATAGACCCTCTTTTTTTATCGCGTTTTCAAAGGGAAAAAGCCCGCTTACGAACGGCGACAATGCCCTCTCTCTCAACTCGCCTAAGGGGATTTCTTTCTTTCTTTCTTCCACACGCAAAAAAGTGCTTTTTGCTAATTTATCTAAAATCATGATTCTCCTAACTATCGTTTGAGATTCTTCGCTACGCTCAGAATGACACCGACTTCTATTATATCCGCAATTCTGCATTCTGCATTCTGCATTCTGCATTTAAAAATCATCAACTTTCCTTCGACATTCTGATAAAGCTCTCCAACGTTTCCATGGCTTTTCCGCTGTCTATAGTTTTTTCCGCAATTCTTATCCCCTCTCCGATAGAGAGGTCGGGGCGCGCCGCATAGATTGCCGCCGCCGAATTTAATAAGACGGCGGAGCGTCTCGCGCTCCTTTCCCCCGATAGGACTGCGCGTGTAATCGCTGCGTTTTCCGCCGGAATTCCGCCCTCTAAGTCCTCTTTTTTACAGCATACAAGTCCGAATTCTTCGGGCGTCAAAACATAGGTTTTGAAGCTTCCGTTCCGAATCTCACAGACGTTAGTCGGCGCGGCGGCGGAAATCTCGTCCAACCCGTCCTGACCGTGTACGACAAGTCCGTTCTTCACTCCGAGATTGGACATGACCCGCGCCATAGGCTCGATCAAATCGTCGCTGTAGACCCCAAGAAGCTGAATGTTCGCGCCCGCGGGATTTGCAAGCGGGCCTAAGATATTAAATATCGTACGGATACCCAGCTCGCGGCGAACGGGCGCGACGTATTTCATCGAAATGTGATAGTTTTGCGCAAAGAGAAAGCATAGGTTGAGTTTTTTGAGAAGCGCAAGACTTTTTTCGGGCGGGATTGTGATATCCGCACCGAGTGCTTCGAGGACGTCAGCCGCGCCGCATTTACTCGACGCGGCGCGGTTGCCGTGCTTTGCGACGGGGATTCCCGACGCGGCTACGACGATTGCCGAGGTCGTGGATATGTTAAAGGAGTTTGAGCGGTCGCCGCCCGTCCCCACTATTTCAAGCACGTCCATATCGTGCAGCAAGCGGATACAATGCTTCCGCATTCCCGCCGCGGACGCGGTGATCTCGTCTATGGTTTCGCCCTTGACCGACATTGCGGTAAGGTATGCCGCCATCTGTATCCCGCTCGCCTCGCCGCGCATGATTTCGTCCATCACGGCTTCCGTCATTTCGTAAGATAGATTCTCGCGGTTTGCCGCCTTTATTATAGCTTCCTTTATCATAACGCATACGCTCCTTTTTTCGGTTCTTTTCTTAGACCTTTTTGCACAACTTAATCAGCGGTTGCCCAAATTCAAAAAGTTTTCCAAAATGACTTTTCCGTGTTCCGTCAAAATCGATTCGGGGTGAAACTGTACGCCGAATACGGGTGCGTCACGGTGCATGACCGCCATCACCTCACCGTCCGCCGTGACCGCCGTCACCCTAAGGCATTTGGGGATTGTGTCCTTGTCCGCGGCAAGCGAATGATAGCGCGCTCCGCGAACGGTTTCGGGAAGCCCCCGAAAAACAGGACAAGTCGCGTCTACCCTAATCTCCGACGGCTTGCCGTGCATAAGCTCCCTCGCATATCCGACCGTCGCTCCGAACACTTGACATATCGCTTGATGCCCCAAACACACGCCGAATATCGGGATTTTTCCCGCAAAGTGCCGAATGACTTCGGGACAAATCCCCGCGTCCTCCGGCCGCCCCGGACCGGGAGAAATCACGATATGCGACGGCGATAACGCCTCGATCTCTTTTAGCGTGATTTTGTCGTTTCTGACCACGGAAATATTCGGATCTATACCGCCGATTAACTGATAAAGATTGTACGAAAAACTGTCGTAATTGTCAATCAATAATATCATGGATAACTCCTTTTTATTTTCTGAGATTAGAGGTGCGAGACAAAATTTTTTTCAAAAATTCTTTCTCGCGCTCTTTTCAAAAATTTTCGTAATTTATAAGTTCTATACCGACTTTAAGGTTTCTCTTAACAGCCGATGTCTACTGTCCACATCGTCCCATATCCGCATAAAAAGCCTGTGTCATTCTGAGCGAAGCGAAGAATCTCAAACGGAAGCGGTATTATTGCCAAAACATAAAATCGGATTCCGATTAGGTGTGATTCGGAGAAATCGTTTTAGATTCTTCGCTCCGCTCAGAATGACACCTACTCTTTTAAAAATCCGCAATTTTGCATTCTGCATTCTGCATTTTGCATTAACAATATTTTGTCCTCAACTTTCAACCCTCAACTTTCAATTTTCAACTCTCAACATTGCTTTCTCTCTCAATAGCCCGTACTACCGCTCCCGCTTTATTTTCGCATTCCCTAAATTCGCTCTCCGCAACGCTGTCCGCGACAATCCCCGCGCCCGAACGGACAAAGACCTTGCCGTTCTTTTTAAAGGCAATGCGGATCGCTATACAAGTGTCCGCGTTTCCCGAAAAACCGATATAACCTATCGCGCCGCCGTAGATTCCGCGCTTATGCCCTTCGAGCTCGTTTATGATTTCCATAGCGCGGAGCTTAGGCGCGCCCGAAAGCGTACCCGCCGGAAGCACCGCGTCTATCGCGTCAAGCGCGCCCAACCCGTCCCGTATCTCCCCTCTCACCGTCGAACCGATATGCATGACATGCGAAAAACGAAGTACAGAGAGATATTTTTTGACGGCGACCGTCCCGAATTTACTGATTTTTCCAATGTCGTTCCGTCCGAGGTCTACAAGCATGTTGTGCTCAGAGAGCTCCTTTGGGTCGTTCAACAAACCGCGCTCAAGTTCCTCGTCCTCCTCCCGCGTCTTTCCACGCGGACGCGTCCCCGCAAGCGGAAAGGTAAACAACTCGCCGTGCTTCAGTTTTACCAAAGTTTCGGGCGACGCGCCGGCGATTTCAAGGTCGTCGCTGCTAAAATAGAACATATACGGCGACGGATTCGTTTCCCTTAGCGTCAAATACGTCCCAAACAGGCTGCCATCCGCCTCCGCCGACAGCCGATTCGCCAAAACCACTTGGAATATGTCGCCCTCTCTTATGCGGTGTTTAGCCTTCTCGACCATTGCGCAATATTCCGCTTCGTCAAAAAGGTGCGAAAAGCCGCTTTTTAAGACCAATTTCGGCATCTCCGCGGGCGTCCCCTCAAAAATCAGCCGTTCAAGGCTCTCGATCTCGCATACTGCGCGGTTGTAATTCTCCTTCGGCGCGTCGGTTTTCATGTTTACGATGAGTGCGATTTCTTTTTTGAGGTGGTCGAATGCTATCACCTTGTCAAACAGCATGAGGTCGACGTCCTTAAACCCCTCCTCGTCATGCGCGTCAAGTTTCAGCGTCGGCTCCGCATACTTGATATAGTCGTACGAAAAATATCCGACCAAGCCGCCCGTAAACGGCGGCAGCTCCTCAAAAAAAGGGCTTTTGTTGTCGGCTATAATTTGCTCGATATACTTCCTCGGCGAATCCGTCTCAAACTTCAATTCCGCACCGCCGTTTATCGACAGCACCCCGTCCGTACAGCTCACGCACAGCTTAGGGTCATAGCCCAAAAAGGTGTAGCGACCGCGCTCGCCCGTGTCCTCTAAGCTCTCCAAAATGTAAGCGTGACGGCTGTGATTTTTGAGAATGCGAAATACTTCTGTCGGCAGCTTACCGCCCGTAGGTACCGTCGCCGATATCGGTATTGTTTTGTAATCCTTGAGATAAGTGCTTAAGTCCTTGAATAACGGATAAATCATATCGCTCCTTTTTTATGCTTTTAAAAAACAAAAAATCCTTGAGAAATTGTTCTCAAGGACGGACTAAAA
>JAITOQ010000063.1 GCA_031289865.1 Clostridiales bacterium | reverse complement strand
TGATGACCGCGCCCCGTATGTAGGTTGATACTGAGCAGCGCGAGAGTCTTGTCGCCCGTCGTAGCAAGCGTCTTGTAAGTAAGCTCCGCTTTTTTTGCACCCGTCGTCGTGAGAGGCACTACCCGAATGAGGTTTTGTTCCTCATTTTTTAAAAGGTAGTGTACCAACCGATCGCTTTTTTCACGCGGAACGCCCTCCGTTACGGCAAAATAAGTCTTTTCAAACTCGCCCTCTTTCATACTCTCTTGCAAACGCGCCGCGGCTTTGCTCGTTTTTGCAAAAACCATGACGCCGCCCGTCGGACGATCCAAACGATGAACCAAACCTAAGTACGCACCGCCCGGTTTTTCATATTTTTCGACCAAATACTCTTTGAGCAAATTGACCATATCGGGGTCCTTGCTCTCGTCCTCTTGCGACGGAACGCCTTGCGGCTTGACGACAACCAAAACATGGTTGTCCTCATACATAATCTGTATATCCTCTTTTTTTATAATCATCTTATTTTATCACCCCGTCCCTTTAATGCTTTAGCTATTGTACCGCCGACGTTTTAGATCCTTCGCATTCGCTCAGAATGACATCGGCTTTTCGTTTTTTATCTAATTGAAAATCACCATTCCGCTTGCGCCGCACGGCAAAACTATTCCTTCCTCCGTCGGCAAGCCGACCTCATAAGCGTCAAACGCGGCGTTTTGCGCGCCTTGAAATACAAGCCGTTGGATATTTTTGAGGACGGTCGGTTGAAGTCCCGTCGTGTATGAATTGATGAGATGAAAGAGCGGTTTGTCGGACATGACCTTTCTCGTCAAGTCGACAAGCTCGTATATACTGTCCTCGATCTTCCAAACCTCGTTGTTCGGTCCGCGACCGAAGCTCGGCGGGTCCATAATGACCGCGTCGTAGCGGATTCCGCGCTTTATCTCGCGATTGACAAATTTTACACAGTCGTCCACGATATAGCGAATGTCCGCTTCCTTTAATCCGCTCAAAAACACGTTCTCTTTAGCGCGGTCTATCATGGCTTTTGCCGCGTCCACATGGCACACGCTCGCGCCCGCTTTTAGACACGCGACGGTTGCTCCGCCCGTATACGCAAAGAGATTTAAGACGCTCACGGGGCGGTTTGCGGTCTTTATCAGACTGTACATAGTACTCCAATTGACCGCTTGCTCCGGAAACAGTCCCGTGTGTTTAAAACCCATGAGTTTTAAACTAAAGGTCATGTCCCGCCATGTCACCGTGAAATTTTCGGGAACGTCCTTTAAATAAGTCCACTTCCCGCCACCCGCAATGTCGCGTGAATAGCTCGCCGCAAGCCCCTTAAAACCCGCCATATCTATGCGCGCAGGCCAAATCACTTGAGGGTCGGGACGCAAGAATATGTATCTGCCCCACTTTTCAAGTTTCATGCCGCCGCCCGTCGCAATGACCTTATAATCTTTCCATTCGCTGTTTGTTTTCATAGTTTTTCTTTTTTCTTTTTTTATTTTTTTTGAGATTAAATATTACGCTTTTTATGCGGATACAGGACGATGAGGCATCGTCCCCTACAAGAGAACGTCACACGCTTTTCTTTTAATCCGCAATTCTGCATTTTGCATTCTGCATTAAACAAGCATTATGCATTCTGTATAACGGAGATTTCAACTTCACTGCCGTTGATATCCAAAACCTTTGTAAAGCCGCCGTTTAGCCCCTCTTTAATCTCGTCCGCAAGGACTTCCTTGCCGATTTTTCCGCTTAAGAGGATACTCTTGCATTCTTCCGATTGAGTTTTAAAGCCGACTTTTATATGGTCGGTGACCTCAAACCGCGCTTCCTTTCTCATGGATTGTATCTTGCTGACGATTTCGCGGACGTTGCCCTCCTCGATCAATTCGGGGGTGATGCTCGTATCCAAAACGACCGTTAAGGTCACGTTGGATTCGGCGATAAAGCCCTCCTTGTTGAGGGGAGAAATAAGCAGATCGCTTTCGGTAAACTCGACCGCTTCGCCGCCTATTTCGCCCTTGTAGCTCCCTCCGTTTTTGACCGCCGCGACAATCGCATATGCGTCGGCTTTTGCGAGGAATTCTCTGACGTCCTTTATCTTGCTTCCGAATTTCGGACCGAGTACCTTTAACTGAGGCTTGATGTCATAGTTTAAAAACGCGGTATCGTTCTCGATCTCCGACAATTTTTTGACGTTGATTTCGTCCTTGACCAATTCTATGAGCTCCTTAGAGAGCGGTGCGCGTTTCGTCGTGTTTTTTAAAAACAGCTCGCGGAGAGGCTGACGGTTTTTGAGATTCGCCTTGCTTCTGCACATTCTCGCAAGCTCGACGATTTCGAGAACGTAATCCATACCGTCCTCAAGGGTCTTGTCGTCGTATTTCTTTTCATATTTCGGATAGTCGCAAAGATGTACGCTTTCCGGCGCATTTTTGTCAAAGTTTACGACCAAATTTTGGTAGATCTGTTCCGCGATAAACGGCGTAAACGGCGCAATCAATTTACTAAGCTCGACAAGGACGGTATAAAGGGTCATAAACGCGGCTTTTTTGTCCTCATTCATGCCGCTGCCCCAATACCGCTCACGCGAACGGCGAATATACCAATTGCTCAATTTGTCCGTAAATTCTTGAATGCGTCTCGCGCTCTCCGTTATCTTGTATTCATCGAGGGATTCGTCGACGAACTTTATGAGCGAATGAAGATTCGCCAAAATCCATTTGTCGAGAAGCGACAGCTTGCACTTTTCAAGCGAAAGCTTTGACGGATCAAATTGATCTATCTCGGCGTATAGGACGTAAAACGCATAGACGTTCCAAAGCGTCCCCATAAATTTACGCTGGGATTCGCTGACCGCCTCGCTGTAAAAGTTGGACGGTATCCACGGCGGACTGACGGTATAGAAGTACCACCTCACCGCGTCCGCGCCTTGCTTGTCGAGAACCGTCCACGGGTCGACGACGTTTCCCTTGTGTTTGCTCATCTTTACGCCGTCCTTGTCGTTTATGTGTCCTAAGACGATACAGTTTTTGAACGACGGCTTGTCAAAAAGGAGCGTCGAAATCGCAAGCAAGGTATAAAACCAACCCCGCGTCTGATCGACCGCCTCGCTGATAAAATCCGCGGGATAGCGTTTCTCAAAAATCTCTTTGTTTTTGAACGGATAATTCCATTGAGCAAACGGCATAGAACCGCTGTCATACCAACAATCTATGACCTCTTTTGTACGCTTGTACGTACCGCCGCATTCGCAAGGAAATGTCACCTTATCGACGTACGGTTTATGAAGCTCTATATCCTCGTTTTTACCCGACAGCTTGATAAGCTCGGCTTTACTGCCGACCGCGTGCAGCTTTCCGCATTTATTACATACCCAAATCGGGAGCGGCGTACCCCAATAGCGTTCACGCGACAAGCTCCAATCTTGTACGTCGTCCAAAAAGTTGCCCATGCGCCCCGAACCGATAGCCGCGGGCATCCAATTTACGGAGGCGTTATTCTTTAGAAGTTGTTCGCGGAGAGCGGTCATTTTGATAAACCAACTCGACCGTGCATAATAAAGTATCGGCGTATCGCATCTCCAGCAAAACGGATAACTATGCTCGTACATTAGCTCCTTTAAGAGTAATTGCTTTTGTTTTAAGAGCGCGATAATAACCTTATCCGCGTCCTTTGCAAACAGTCCCTTGACGTCCGTCGCTTCGTCTATAAAGTTTCCGCGGTCGTTGACCATTTGGACGAACGGCAGCTTGTAGGCTTTTCCGACCTCCGAATCGTCCTGACCGAATGCGGGCGCGATATGGACGATACCCGTCCCGTCCGTCAGAGTGACAAACGGCGCAAGCGTGATATAATACGCTTTTTCTTTGGCTTTTGTATCGTAAGAAAAAAGCGGTTCGTATTCGGTATACTCGTAATCCTTACCGACCTTTGTTTCGATTTTTTTGTAGCTTCCTTCTTCAAAAAGCGTGGAGATAAGCGCGTCCGCAAGGATATAGTATTCTCCGTTTACGTCTATTTTGGAATACTTCTCCTTTGGATTCATACAAAGAGCGACGTTGGACGGGAGCGTCCACGGTGTCGTCGTCCATGCGAGAAAATATTCGTTCGGCTTTCCCTTAAGACGGAACTTGACAAAAACGGATTTTTCCTTGACGTTTTTGTAGCCTTGCGCAATCTCGTGAGAGGAAAGAGCCGTCCCGCAACGCGGACAATACGGAACTATCTTGTGTCCCTTGTAGATTAAGCCCTTATTGAAAATCTCCTTTAACGACCACCAAACCGATTCGATGTATTCGTCCTCATAGGTGATATAAGGGTCGTCCATGTCCATAAAATAACCCACGCGGTCACTCATGCGCTCCCATTCGCCCTTGTATTTCCAAACGCTTTCCTTGCATTTTTTGATAAAAGGCTCGACGCCGTAACGCTCGATATCGGCTTTTCCGTCCAATCCTAAGGTCTTTTCAACCTCGATCTCGACGGGCAGCCCGTGGGTATCCCAACCCGCCTTGCGGAGGACGTTATACCCCTTCATGGACTTGTAGCGCGGAATGATATCCTTTATGACACGCGTCAAAATATGACCGATATGCGGCTTTCCGTTCGCGGTCGGCGGTCCGTCGTAAAAAGTAAACTCCGGCTTTCCCTCACCCGCCTCGACGGTCTTTTGAAAAATCCCCTTTTCCTTCCACAGCTTGATAACCTCGTTTTCTCTCTCGCAGAAATTCATGTCGGCTTGAACTTTTTTGTACATCTTGCTATACCTCGTCTAAATAAAGCGTTTTGTTTAACTTTGTCCGTGATTCTGAACTTTGTCCGTGGTAAATAACGGACAAATAATTTTCAGACTCCTTACAAAACCAACTTTGCATAAAACTTAGTCTTGTAAGAAGTCTGTTAAATATTATATAAAAAATACGGAAAAAAGTAAAGCGAAAGATAGGAGAATAAAAAACAATATCAAGTTTTTAACACTCCGATAGCATCACGGAGGTTTTTTTCATAAGCGGTCATGCCGTATTTATCCACCTCCGATTTGTTTTTTTCGCCGTGAGTTAAGCAGCCCGCACCGCCGATGCAACCGCCCGTGCAAGCCATTCCCTCTATAAAGTTTCCGTCAAGCATGTTTTTTGACGCCTTATACAGTGCCGTTTTGCAAGCTTCTATTCCGTCGCAAACCACGGGTTTGTATGGGAAATTCTCTATTTCTTGCTCTTTTAAGCCTTGTCGCACGGCGTCGGAAAGACCGCCGCTCCTTGCGAAAATTCTGCCGAAATATGAGGCGTTATCCAATAGGTCTTCGGGGCATTCGATAATATCTATATCTCTGCTGTCAAACAAGGCTTGTAATTCCTCAAAGGTGATCACGCTGTCGACATACCGCCTAACCTCTTCTTTTTGGAACTCTGCTTTTTTTGCGGTGCACGGCCCGATAAATACGACCTTTGCCCCCGACTCCGTCTCTTTTATGTATTTTGCTATGGTTGCCATCGGCGATAGGTTGTGAGATATGCTCTGTATTAGATTCGGAAATTGTTTTTGTACATAATCTACAAACGCGGGACAGCAAGAGCTTAATAAAAAGCCCTTTTCGGTAAGCTCTTTGGATTCCGAATATGCTACCATGTCCGCGCCGAGAGCCGCCTCGACGACCGCATGAAATCCAAGTTTTTTTATACCCGAAACAACCTGACCCAACTTTGCATAGGAAAATTGGCTCGATACGGACGGCGCGACGACCGCGTAAACCTTGTATTTTTCGTTACCCGCGCTCTGTTTTATGATATCTATCACGTTTAAAATAAAGGACTTATCCGTAATCGCCCCAAACGGACATTGATAACCGCACGCGCCGCAAGCAATACACTTATCGTTATCTATTCCCGCGGCTTTGCTTTCTCTCATCGAGATCGCTTTTACCTTGCAAGCGTTTTCGCAAGGTCGTTTGTAGTTGA
>JAITOQ010000151.1 GCA_031289865.1 Clostridiales bacterium | reverse complement strand
AAAAAGCCGAGAAAGGGGATACGGGAGCACAAGTGTCGATAGGGCTAGCTTATTTAATGGGAAGCGACGGAGTAACTGAATAGAATGAGGTAGGGGTGAAGTGGTAAAGGAAAGCTGCCGCGGTGGGGGTAGCGAGCGCGCAAAATAATTTAGGAACTTGTTATTCAAGCGGTTTAGGAGTAACGCAAAATTATACAAAAGCGGCTGAGTGGTATCGGAAAGCCGCGGAACAAGGGGTAGCAGGAGCGCAAGTTAATCTTGGGGGTTGTTATTACAATGGCACAGGGGTAGCGCGTGACTACGTGGAAGCAGTAAGGTGGTATAAGAAAGCCGCTATTCAAGGAGAAGGGAACAATCTTGCGCTTTGTTATGCAAACGGCTTAGGAGTAGCGAAAGATTTGAATCGAGCGAAAGAAATTTGGCTGGAACTGATGGCTAAAGGTAACAAAACGGCGAAAGAGAATTTCGATCTATTTTTTGATAAGTCTTCCGTTGAATCAGAAAGCAACACGGCTATTAGAGAATTGAGAGAAAAAGCCGAGAGAGGGGATACGGGAGCGCAAGTGACGATAGGGAACGCTTATTTAATGGGAAGCGACGGAGTAACACAAAATTATGAGGAAGCGGTGAAGTGGTTTCGGAAAGCCGCCGCGGTGGGACATGCAAGTGCGCAAAATAATTTAGGAACTTGTTATTCAAGCGGTTTAGGAGTAACGCAAAGTTATACAAAAGCGGCGGAGTGGTATCGGAAAGCCGCGGAGCAAGGGAATGCGGGAGCGCAAAACTGTCTTGGGGCGGCTTATCTTCAAGGGGAGGGGGTAGCGCAAGACTATGCGGAAGCGGTGAGGTGGTTTCGGAAAGCAGACATTCAAGGAGACGGGAACAATCTTGCCATTTGTTATGCAAATGGTTTGGGAGTGGCGAAAGATTTGAATCGTGCTAAAGAGATTTGGCAAAAATTGATGGCGAAAGGTGATGCAACGGCGCGAGATAATTTTAATAAGTTTTTTGGTAAATAAGATATTTTAACCCCCAAAAAGGTTACATAAATTTTGAGAGAGCCATGAACAATTGAAGAAATTAAAAAAATAAAATCGGAGGAAACAAGTAATGGAATGCCCTAAATGTGGTCAGATAAGAGCTGACGGCGAAAAATTTTGTTCGTGTTGCGGTGAAACTTTTTCGGGTGCGCCGAAGTTGACGTATTACGAGAGTTTAGCCGAGGAAATCGACGAAGGCGAAGCTGAAACAACCGTCACGAAACAAGATAGTCAAATCAGTCGGACAGCCGATCGCACAGAGAATGAAAAATATTCCGTTCGAGATGAATTTTGGTATGAGGATTTCGTCGAGCAATGCGCAAGAAAGCACAAGGCGAAAATCAACTTGATTTGGTTTTTGGCTTTAACAGTCGGCGGCATTGTAATAGGTATAATAATAGGGGGGATAGACTTCCATCGGTACGAACAAATATTGGAATATAAACCCGGAATTTTTGTTACACTTGATCTGACCGCCGCGAGTATTATATTTTCCATTTTAGCATACTTTGGCTGGGGTTTTTGGATTTATGGAATTCGTATCATCACTAAAAAGTATTGGGGTATCGCAATGAAGCCCGTCAAAGCGGTAGTCACTCATATCGGCGGCAATTGGCTGTTTTGGCTCATACTCATTGTCGTTGTCATGTATTATTTTTCTTTTGTCGCTATGGTATATATTTTTATCGTTATCGGATTTGCTTTATGTACGGGACTTTATTTTTTGTTACAAGATATCACAACATTGAGGGAAAGAAAGATAGACGGTTATACCGATATGAGTGACAATTATCAAATCAAACAAAAAAGAAAGAAAAAATTTATTATCATACAAATAGCGGTTCCCGTCGGGGTCGTTGCAGCATGGCTTTTGTTGGTTTCTATAGCCGTTGTCGTTCAGATAAAGCAACAGTTAGGCGGATTCTAAAAAAGCGAGTTCGTTAAAAAAAAATCCATATCCTATTTTTTGTGGGATATGGATTTTTTAATGCAGAATTGCGGATAATCAGAGAGTAATTCGGAGAAATCGTTTGAGATTCTTCGCTCCGCTCATAATGACGCCGGCTTTTTTATAAGGATTGCACGTCTTTTTGTGCTTAATTGAACGTAGGTGGGCATCGTCCCTTACAAGAGAACGCGTCGATTTAAAACGCGCTTGTGCTTTATCATATCGATATTTTGTGTTTTGCATTAAAAGCATGTTTTTACTAAAAATTACGAAAGTTTTTGAAAAGAGTGCAGAGAAAAAATTTTTCCTTAAATCCTACGCGACACAGCGTTCGTCGCGTATGGATTGCAAGAATCTGCCGGCGAACGAGTTCGCGTCGGCAGATTCTTCCAAATTTTGTCTCTGCATTATTCTTATCCAAAAAATAAAAAACAAAAAATAAAAAACCATGTATAAAACCCAAAGTTCTTGCGGATAATCAAACCAAAATAACGGAGGAAAACTATGGACACAAAAAAAATTCTCGGAAAAACAGCGAGTTTTTTCAAAAAAAATTACTATTATGTGATTATGGCGGTATGCGTGATGGCTATCGGCGCGATGATTACGGTGGCGGTGGTCAATGCAAACAAACCGACACAGCTCATTCCCGACGGTCCGGGGACGGAAGTCGGTGTGGATCCGGAAGAGCCGGGCGACCCTACGGGGACTACGCCCACGCTTTTTGTACAACCCGTGAATGCGGCGGCGGGCACGGGCATGATTTATGACGACCGCGAGCTGCAATATTCCGCGTCGCAAGACCAGTGGCAAGCTCATTTCGGCGTGGACTACCTCGTAGACGCGGGGACGGACGTCTTTGCGGTCAGCGCGGGCGTCGTCGAATCGGTTGAAAGCAATGAAATGTGGGGTACGACTATCGTGATTCGCCACGACAACGACGTAAAATCGATCTATCGCTGTCTTGGGAGCGACGTGACCGTCCTAAAAAATCAAAGGGTGACGACGGGGCAAAAGATCGGTTCGGTCGCGGCAAACGGCTATCTCGAAGCCGCTGAGGGAATCCATCTCCACTTTGAAATGACCGCAAACGGCGTCCCCGTAGACCCCGCCGCGTATCTGGATGAGAACAAGTAGCAGCATTTTTAAGTTGAAAGTTGAAAATGGAAAGTTGGAAGTTGCGGTATCGCTTCGCTCTATGAAAATGTCAAGCTTTAGTTGAATCAAGGTAGTAGGGGACGATGCCTTCATCGTCCCGTATCCGAATAAAAAAACGGCGACATGATAAACAAAAAGTCTTTTGTCATTCCGAGCTTGCGAAGAATCTCAAACGTCAGCCGTAAAATTATGAAAACACATTAAAAAATCATCCCGAAACAAAAACGGGGTGATTTTGATTTTATTAGGGTATACGGTGTTACAACCCGAACTTGACCAAGCACACGCACTGCGCGGCGATAGCTTTGCAATTGCCGATCAAGTCTAAGGTTTCGTTGGTTTTTGCGGAGATAGATACGGCGCGGAGCGGTAGGGCGAGGAGGGCGGCGAGAGACGCTTTGATTATTTCTATATGAGGGGCGAGCTTCGGAGCTTCGGCGATAATGACGGAGGAAATGTTGACGAGTGAGCCGCCTTTTTGGCGTAAGAGGTCGAGTGCACGGCTTAGAAACAGCTTGCTGTCGGCGTTTGCATATTGTGGGTCGGTGTCGGAAAAAAGCCGTCCGATATCGGGGAGGTCGGCGGCGGCGAGGAGCGCGTCCGTTATCGCGTGGAGGAGTACGTCCGCGTCGCTGTGTCCGAACAGTCCGAGAGGATAGTCGATAGTTACGCCGCCCAAAATCAAGGGGCGGTTTTGGGTTAGACGGTGGAGGTCGTAACCCGTGCCGATACGATAGGAAGAGGGGATTTTTAGAGAATTGGCAAGTTCGGCGAGCGGCATGTTTGCGTTGTACCCGATTTCGTCAGCCCGCGGCTGTGAGTTTTGTGCATCGGTTTCGACGTAGTTGTTTCGCTGTGTATTGTGTATTACGGTTTCGACGGAGATTTTATTATTCCGCAATTCTGCATTTTGCATTCTGCATTCTGCATTAAGTGAACATTCTGCATTAGCAGAGTATTCCATAAAACGAAGAACGTCGTCGGGCGCGGTGATTTTGTGATTGTCCTCTTGACCATCTACAGCGAGAGGTTCGCCGATATGGGCGGCATAAAGGGAGGAGTCGTCCGTGAAACCGTCGGGATTCGGTTCGAGGGCATAGGCGCGGAGGAGCGCGTCCTTTAAAAAGCCTTGCGGGGTCGAAACCGTGAAATAGCTTTCGCGCTCGACGGTCACGAGGACTTTGTCATGGGAATTTTCCAATCGTTTAAGCGTGTCGCGGACGGGGAGGACGGGGATAGCCGAACCGTAGCGCTCCGTGTTGCGAATGACCCGCCTAACGAGCCGTGTTGAGACATAGGGTCTTGCGCCGTCGTGGATTAGGACGATATCGCAATCCGTATCCAAGTGAGCGAGTGCGTTTTGTACCGACCGCGCACGCGTCGTACCGCCCTCGATGATTTCAATCCGCGGCTTTTGGACGGAGGAGGGTATTGTATTTAGAGTTGTGTCGGCAGAGTATATCCCGAATAAGCCTTTTAAAGTTTCGATATCCGTAGCTTTTGCGGAAATCACAATCTTTGTGATTTCCGAAAAGCCGAAAAACGCGCCGACGGAATACTCGATTACGGTTTTTCCGTCCTTTGCGCGTGTAAAAATTTTGT
>JAITOQ010000140.1 GCA_031289865.1 Clostridiales bacterium | reverse complement strand
TCGAAAATGTATTTACAAAACTCACAAATTGTGCTACAATGAACTTGATTTAATGAACATCTTTCGCAAAAGGATTTGAATCAAATTATAGGGGACAGCCGTCATTGTTCCGTATCAGAATAAAAAGCCGACAAAAAACGGAGAACAATCAATGAAACATAACATTACACATATCGGGGGAGGGGGTACTATTTAGCCTCCAATGCGCGCATAGCAGCCTCTTGTCGTGGCATGTTTTCCCACTGTCAAAAATCCGATAAACACGGTATAATAGCCACCACGGGTCTACAATAGGACTCGCGGCGGCTTTTTTAATTTACAAAAATCGGTGGCACTACAGTAGTGGACAGTCATCATCGTCCCGCAAAAAGTGAAGAATCCAAAACGTCAGCCGTACTAAATAAAAAAACAAATAAAACCCAAATAAAAAATCAAGGGAGAACAAACACATGAAAACATGTCCAAATTGCGGAAAACCCCATAGTGACGACGTAAATTTTTGCGGGGTATGCGGTCGGTTGTTAGAGGACGGCAGAAAGAAATGTCCGAATTGCGGAAAGGTCTATGACGACGAAGAAACGGCTTTTTGCGAGGTATGCGGAAATCGCTTAGAGAGAGTATCGGGAGAAAACTCGATTACCGAAGCAAATTCGGTATCGGAGACTTCGGAAGCGGTGTTGCCCGCTGTGGTCGCCACGGATTCAAATGTCGGAGCGAATTTGCCCGCGGTTGTATCCGCGCCCGCGACTGATTCAAAGAGCAGAGCGACGGTTATTTCCGCGCCCGTTTCGGGAACGGTGGCGGTAGGTCAGTCAAAGTTTGACGGCGGGATATTCGGCTTTATAGGGGTGAAGATAGTACAAATGTTGCTTACGGGTATCACGCTCGGTATCGGTTATCCGTGGGCAGTCGCATACGGCGAAAAGTGGATAGCGGATCACACCGTGATAGACGGACGGCGGTTGACATTCACGGGGACGGGCGGTTCGCTTATCGGACAATATATCAAATGGTGGCTGCTCGGAATCGTTACGCTTGGGATATATTTGCTTTGGATGCCGATAAATATTAGAAAATGGGTGGCAAAGCATACGGTTATCGAGGGCGGTCAAACGGGGGAATCGCGCTTTGACGGAGGACTGTTCGCGCTAATCGGTATCAGTCTATTAAATAAAATCGCCTTGATTATTTCCGTGATAGCCGTTGTTTCCGTGTTTGGGAAACTTGATATCGGCGCGGGTTTCGGTGAAATACTTATAAATCTTGTGTTTTTGGTCGGCGCGCTTGGTTTTTTGCTGCCGTGGACATACTGTGTCTACCACAAATGGATGACTACTCACACTGTCATAAACGGTAAACGGCTCACCTTTGACGGAAAGGCTACCGACCTCTTTAAGCAATATCTCAAATGGTTCGGTCTAAGTATAGTCACGTTCGGGATTTATGCTTTTGCGCTCGGTATCAAAATGAAACAATGGGTGGTGAAAAATATTTCGGGACTTGGAGAATATGCCGCGACAAAAATAAGGGGTACGACGGGATCTTCGGCAGTAAAAACAAGCGGTACGGCGGTATCTTCGTCGGTAGAAAGCAAAAGCGAAACGACGGGATCGTCCGTGGTAAACGAAAGTGGAAACGCTGACGTTAGGAAGGTGTCGGCGACCGATACAAAGAATATTTACGGCTTTATCATAATGGGACTTGTGGTTCTTGTGTTGTTGGTTTTAAGTGTGTTATATCTTAAATATATCCGTAATCATTAACGGAATTGAAAATGTATTCCGCATTCTTAATTCTTAACCTTGTTATAACCATTTTAATTTTTTAAATCGGTGCGGGACGATGAGGCATCGTCCCCTACAAGAAGGACTCCGACGTTAGTTTTTTATTCTGCATTTCATATAAAACATTGCGTTTTTTGTTGCATTCTCAAAGAATATATGATATACTAAATATATATACATTATATGATATAGCTTTAGAAGAGAGATTCGTTAAAAACATATGCGAGATTCGTTAAGTGTGCGAGATATTTCAACTCTAAAGCGACAATGCGGAGAATGAAAAAATGTCTGTTGTAATTATGTTGTTACAAGGGGCGGCGGTATTGGTTGTACCGTGGCTCGTCATGCGGTATAGATCCGCGAAGCCGCTCAAGCTGATCGGTACGATCGGGGCGGCGTATCTTTTGGGAATAGTTGTCGCGCTCGTTTTTTGGGGGCTGGGGAAGCTGTCGTCGGAGCTTACGCTAAACTCGGACGTCAGCGAGATAGGCTCGTATCTTGCGATAGGGATTGCGATACCGCTTCTGCTTTTTCAATCAAATTTAAAGGAAACGCGCAAGCTGTCAAAGCGCGTGTTGTTGTCGTTCGGTATAGTCATCGTTTCGGTGACGGTAGTGACGGCGGCGGTATATTTTTTGTTCGGGCGAAACGTCGAGGACGGCGGGATTTTGTCCGCAATGGCTATCGGGCTGTATACGGGCGGTACTCCGAACCTCAACGCTATAGGCAATATCTTTCACTTGGATTCAACCTCGATAGGCATGGCAAATTTAGCGGATATGATGATAGGAGGGGTCTTTTATCTCTTTTTACTGCTCGCGTGCAAGCCGCTGTTTAAAAGGCTTTTTAAGAATACAAAGGCTCAAGCCGTATATTACAACGGCGGTATAGAAGCGAAAAATAGCGACGGCGAAAACGCGCAAAACGGCGGTATAGAAGCAACGGCATACGGCGCGGGTGATACGGTACAAAGCGAGGTCAATTCCGCACAAAACGGCTGTATAGGAGAAACGGCGAACGTAGGCGAGAATACGCAAAACGGCGGTATAGACACGAAAAATACCGCGCAAAAGAACGGTTTTTTGAGCAAGATACGGTATAAGCTCACGGAAAACAAAAAGGTTATAAGAAACATTTTGATAGCGTTTTTGATTGCCGTTATCGGTGCGGTGATAGGGGTTGTGATTTGGGTGATAGGGGGGAGTCAAGACGGGCGGTTGTTTGACTCCTTAGTTCCGTCGATAATGATTACGGGGACGATACTCGGTATTGCCGCGTCGTTCAACAAAAAGATTCGGAGCGTAGAAAAGAGCGGCGAGGCGGGGCATTATTTACTGTTGGTGTTCTCGTTCGCGCTTGCCATGGCGGTCAATCCCGAAAACATTCAAGACAAATTTCTCGGTATCTTGGCTCTCTATTCGGTGATTACGGTCGGGACGATGATAGTACACGTCGTCGTCAGCCGCTTGTTTAAAATCGACCTCGACTGCACTATGGTGACGCTTACGGCGGGGCTTTACGGACCGGCATTCGTCCCCGCGCTCACCCGTCAATTAAAAAACGACGCCTTGACTCTCCCCGGACTGATATGCGGTTCGGTCGGATATGCGGTCGGGACGTTTTTGGGAGCGGGAATAGGATTGTTACTTTTTTGAGCCGCAAAAAAGTAACCAAAAAACGGGTGGGGGCTTAATTCCAAAGCAGCCCCCACACCCCCGCACTCCGCATCTCCCCATTAGCTTTAGCGGGACGTATGAAATCCGTAACCCCTCTTGTCTAAGAGGGGTAGAGTCGTAAGAGGTCGCGGTATAGAAACGGCACAACATTGTATGCGATTTGGAAATGATCCGCACCAAACGGCTGACGTTTGAGATTCTTCGCAAGCTCAGAATGACATCTATTTTGAAATCCGCAATTTTCAACTTTCGACTTTCCATTTTCAATTATACAATCGACATAACATCTTCTTTTCGGAAAGAAGGTGTTATTTTTTTTATTCGGAGAAATGGTATTATATTGCCGCGGCGGAAAAAAGTCTGCAAAAGGAAATCCGATGACTGCTTACAAGGAATTTTCGGGCGGCAAGCTCATTTTTTATATCACGGGAGAAATCGACGAAAGCAATATTTCTCTTGTCAGAGAGGAATTTGACAACGGGCTTGCGCTTTTGCCGAACGCTGTTATTCTCGACCTCAGGCAAATGACCTTTATAGACAGCACGGGGATCGGCATGATTATTTCGCGGTATAACAAGCTGAAAAAAATCGGCGTTCCGCTATACGCACGCGGTCTTTCGGCTCAAACCGAAAAGGTTTTTAAAACCGCGGGGCTGTTGAACATAATAGGGATTATTTAGTGTGCTTTGTAAAATCAAATTCTCACATTTTGGTGGTGTCTTTTCGCCGCAATTATGTTTTACAGAGTAGTAGTAGGAATTTGGTAGTAAGGTATTGCCTGCAATTCAAAATAATAGGAGAAAAATATGTCTGTCGTAAATCAAATGAAACTGTCGGTTAGCGCGATTTCGGGAAACGAGTCCTTTGTACGGAGTGCGGCGGCCGCGTTTTGCGTGTCAAAAAACCCTTCTCTCGAGACCGTAAACGATATAAAGACGGCGGTATCCGAGGCGGCGACAAACGTCATCGTTCACGCATACGACGAGCCCGAAAAAAATTTTATTTATGTCGAGGCGGAATTATTTGACGACTATGTGTGCATAATCGTAAAAGACGACGGGCGAGGGATAGCGAACCTCGAAGAGGCTATGCAGCCTATGTATACCTCAAAACCCGAAAACGAGCGAAGCGGCATGGGCTTCACCTTTATGCAGACCTTTATGGACGAGCTGTCGGTCGAGAGCGAGGAGGGAAAAGGCACGACGGTGAAAATGAAAAAATACATAACAAAAGCGGAGGACCTGTAGCGATGCTTTCGCACGAAGAAACCATGCAGCTCATTGTAAAAGCGAAAAGCGGCGATAACGACAGCAAAACCGTTTTGATCGAACAAAACATGCCGCTCATCAAAAGTATCGTGCGACACTATAGGAATAAGCGCGTCGAATACGACGACCTTTTACAGATCGGCGCGATAGGCTTGATAAAGGCGATTAAAAATTTTGACGACGCATTCAACGTGCGCTTTTCAACCTATGCCGTCCCCATGATAACAGGTGAAATCAAACGGTTTATCCGCGACGACGGAATCGTCAAGGTCTCGCGTTCCTTAAAGACCTTAGCGGTCAAAATGGGCGCGTATGCCGACAGACGGAGAAATGAAACGGGAAACTCTCCGACCGTCGCGGAGCTTGCCGCCGAATTTGAAATCAGCGAAGAGGACGTAGTTTTTACGATGGACAGCTCGAAGTTTCCGCTCTCGCTCTACGAAAAAACCGACGACGAAAGCGGTCAATGCTTGATCGATAAATTAGCCGGTGAGGACGAGCAAGAGGATATGATCGACAAAATGATGCTAAAAGATATAATCGGACACCTCCCCGACCGCGAAAAAAAGATCATACTCTTTCGCTACTTCCGCGACAAAACCCAAAGCGAGGTCGCCGCTCTCCTCGGCGTCTCTCAAGTCCAAATCTCAAGATTGGAAAATAGAATTATCGAGAAGCTGAAGAATGGAATTATTTAAAAGTGGAAAGTTGAAAGTTGAAAGTGGAAAAATAAGGCGTATAAAAAAGAAGCATGAGTTGTTGTAGGGGACGATGCCCCATCGTCCCGTATCCGAATAAAAAAGAAGCATGAGTTGTTGTAGGGGACGATGCCTTCATCGTCCCGTATCCGAATAAAAAAGGTGTCATTCTGAGCTTGCGAAGAATCTAAAACGGTAAGCCTTACGATAGCGAAAACACATTAAAAAAACCGACAAAAAAGAGGCTAAAAACAGCCCCTTTTTTGTATATTCTTTAAATAAAATCACTTCATTCGGTCGGTCAACTCGTCAAAGGAGCAATTTAAAATCTCCATAATTTTTAGGATATTAAAGAGCGACGGCTCGACTTTGCCGCACTCCCATTCACTGACCCTTTGGCGCGACGTGTTTAAAAGCGAGGCAAATTTTTCTTGACTCATTTTGCTTTCCGTCCGCAATTGTTTTAAATTTTCTCCGAAATAGTTGTTCTCTTTCATCAAATTCCGATTTCTCATAAATAATTTGTGCTATTTTTAAGAATTTTACAATAAATTTTCCGAAAACGCTTGACGCGCACTAAAAATAGTGCTAAAATAAAAATGTCACTAAATTTAGTGCGACTTTTTGTGCCTAATAATCCTTTCGTCCTACAAGAAAGTCGATTTCTGTGTCAAAAAAATCGGCTAAAGCCCACAAGCTGGAAATACAAGGCTCCTTTTTGCCCAACAGCCACGCGCTGATTGTGTTTTGTTTCAGACTGATTTTTTCCGCAAGTTGGACTTGATTGAGTTTGTGTTCTTTCATGAGTTCTTTAATCCGTTCGGCGATTAGTATGTTCATTTCTTATTTTCCTTGTTTTTTTGTCTTGAATATTTAACAGT
>JAITOQ010000133.1 GCA_031289865.1 Clostridiales bacterium | reverse complement strand
TTGTCTATATCGACGTCCAAACGGGCGAGGAAATCAACATTTTGAGAGTAATCGACAGCGAGAGCGGACAGCTACTTTACTAAGTTGAAAAGTGAGGATAATGGTAGGACATTGTTCATACACAATGGAATGCAAAATGGAAACGGAAAAGCTGTCATGAAAAGGGCAGCTTTTTTATACTCCGATAAGTTTTTTATCCGTATCGCTATCGGTTTTTCTCATAGCCCCTTAATTTGTTTTGATTTTTTCAATATTTGTGGTACAATATGAAAAAGAAATCGTTGGGAAACAATTGTTTGATTGAGATTCCTCATAAAAGAGAAACCGTCGGAATAATTGTTCGGTCGAGATTCCTTTTTTTTAAAAATTTACGACGGAAAAAACGTCGGATAGGCGGACGGAGAAAACGCATGACCCTTGTAATGGACATCGGAAATACCAATATCAAATTCGGGCTGTTTCATGACGGAAAAATTATAGAAAGCTGGAGGATTTCGGCGTCAAATTCGCGTACCGCGGACGAGCTTGGGATCATCATGGGCAATCTTTTTTCTGTGTCAAAGCTTTCGTTTAAGGATATAGACGGAGTGATTATGGCGTCGGTAAGGCCCGCGGTCAATTATACCGTCGAGCATGCTTGCGAATACTATATAGGTATCAGACCTATAGTCGTGAATGCGGAGCTTAAGACGGGCTTGCGTATCCGCTATACAAATCCCGAAGAATTAGGCGCGGACCGTATCGCAAATGCGGTCGCCGCGTATCGGATTTACGGCGGCGCGAGTATCATTGTCGATTGCGGGACGGCGACGACCTTTAGTGCGGTCAACAAGGACGGCGAATTTTTAGGCGGCGCGATTGCACCGGGGATAAAAGCGGGGTTGGACGCGCTAACGGACGCGGCGTCAAAGCTGCCGACGATCGAGCTTGCAAAGCCGAAAAACGTCATCGGAAAATCCACTATCAGCAATATGCAATCGGGTGTAATCAACGGCTTTACGGGCATGATTAACCACATACTGCATTTAATGAAAAAAGAACCCGATTTAGCGGACGCAAAGGTTATTGCGACGGGCGGTTTGGGTGAGTTGATCGACTTTGATCCGACGCTTTGCGTTATAAAGGATCGCGCACTTGCATTAAAGGGATTAAATATTATATTCGATATGAATAAAGGGGAATTACCGCCATGCAAAAAGTAGGAGTCGCGCTCCTCGGACTCGGCGTCGTCGGGAGCGGAACATATAAAATTTTGATCGGGCAGCACGACAAAATCCGTGAGATTTATGATATAGATCTGACGGTGGAGCACGTCTTGGAGCGCAACGCCGAAAAAATCGACGCGCTCGGTATAGATCGTTCGATCGCCTCGACAGATATCGAGAATGTCCTAAAAAACGACGATATTAAAATCGTCGCCGAATTTTTCGGCGGTATAGAACCCGCGAAAAGCTTTCTCGTCAAGTGCCTTTTGGCGGGGAAAAGCGTCGTGACTTCAAACAAAGAATTGGTCTGCAAACACTTTGCGGAGCTTGAGGCGGCGGCGGCTAAAGGAAAGGCGGGGCTGTATTTTGAAGCAAGCTGTGTGGGCGGCGTTCCTATCATTAGGACGCTTACCGACGCTATGCAAGGCAACGACATTCGCGAGATACACGGTATCATCAACGGTACGACCAACTATATTTTGACAAGAATGGCGGACGAAGGACTTGATTACAAGGGCGCGCTTGCCGCCGCGCAAAGACTCGGATACGCCGAAGCCGACCCGACAGCGGATACGCAAGGATACGACGCGGCTTACAAATTGAGTATTCTCTCCTCGCTTGCGTACAACAAGCATGTTCCGCTCAGCGAGATTTACCGCGAGGGGATAGACAAGATAGGCGCGGAGGATATCGCGTTCGGTAAAGAATTCGGTATGACCGTCAAGCTCCTCGGTATCAGCAAAAACATAGACGGCAAAATCGAGGCGCGTGTACACCCCGTTTTTATAAAAGACGACCACCCGCTCGCGAGTGTAAAGGGTTCGTTTAATGCGGTTCATTTAAACGGAAATAACGTGGGCGACATTATGCTCTACGGCAGAGGCGCGGGCGACCTCCCGACGGGGAGCGCGATCGTCAGCGACATAGTGTTCGCCGCGGGAAAGAGCGCGCACAAGCGGTATAATTTCTTTAAAAACAAGCTCACCTCAAAGGACTTTGTAAAGGACTTTTCCTCCGAATACTATATTCGCATGAAGGTCACGGACAAGGCGGGGACGCTTTCAAAAATATCGGGGATTTTCGGGAAATTCGGCGTGTCTATCACGACGGTTTTGCAAAAACCGCCGACTGACGACAGCGGGATCGTGTCGATCATATTTATCACGCACATGACTCACGAAAAGGCTATCACAAAAGCTATCGAGGCGATAGGGTCGCTCGACGGCGTAAACGAGATATCAAATCTCATACGCGTCGAGGGCTAAGGGGCGAAGTATTCTAAAAAAGAGGCTTTTGTAGAATACTATGCAGACAGAAATACATAATAAATTTATGTATTGCGTCAAAATACAAGGCGCAAAAAGGAGTTTAAATAATGGCGGCAAACGAAAATTTAGTTCATTTAACCGATGCAAATTTTAAAGACGTGATAGGCGGGGACAAGCCCGTTTTGGTGGATTTTTACACCGATTGGTGCGGACCTTGCAAGATGCTTGCTCCGATCATTGCGGAGCTTGCGGAGGAGTTTAAAGACCGCGCAATCGTCGCGAAGCTAAACGCGGAGGACAATCCCGCGACCTCGGAGGAATACGGGGTCTTTCACGTTCCGACGGTATACGTCTTTAAAAAAGGCGAAACCCTTGTAAAAAACGAGGGCTATGCGGGAAAGGACAAGTTAAAAAACATGCTTTTAGAAGCGATAAAATAAATTTATACAACAGCACCTTGGAGGAAAAAATGATTGATCTCAGCGTTATCAAAAGTGTAGACCCGGAGCTTTACGAGTCGTTAGAAGCGGAGCTTTTACGCCAACAAAACAACATTGAGCTTATCGCAAGCGAAAATTTTGTCTCCGAAGCCGTTTTGGCGGCGGCGGGAACGCACTTGACCAACAAGTATGCCGAAGGCTATCCCGGCAAGCGTTATTACGGCGGCTGCGAATATGTGGACGTCGCGGAAAGCCTTGCTATCGAGCGTGCAAAAAAGCTCTTTGGCGCGGACCATGCAAACGTACAGCCGCACAGCGGCGCGAACGCAAATTTTGCGGTATACTTTGCTATGTTAAAGCCCGGCGATACGATACTCGGTATGAATCTCGCTCACGGCGGGCATTTGACACACGGGAGCCCCGTCAATGTTTCGGGGAAGTATTTCAGCTTCGTACCTTACGGAGTAAACGCGGAAACTCACTACATAGATTACACGGAGCTTAGACGGCTTGCGGTAGAAAACAAGCCTAAGATGATCGTTGCGGGAGCGAGCGCGTATCCGCGTGCGATTGACTTTAAAAAATTCAAGGAGATTGCGGACGAGGTCGGCGCGCTCCTTATGGTAGACATGGCGCACATTGCGGGCTTAGTCGCGGCGGGCTTACACGAGAGTCCTATCCCGTACGCCGACTTTGTCACGACGACGACGCATAAGACATTGCGCGGACCGCGTGGCGGCATGATTCTCTGCAAGGCGCAATATGCGCCGCTCATCGACAAAGCGATTTTTCCGGGGACGCAGGGCGGACCGCTCATGCACATTATCGCGGCAAAAGCCGTAGCCTTAAAAGAGGCTCTCGGCGACGAATTCAAAGTATATCAAAGACAGATTGTAAAGAACGCAAAGACCCTTGCGGACACCCTTTTGAGCGAGGGAGTTAAACTTGTTTCGGGAGGGACGGACAATCATCTGATGCTCCTCAACCTTATCGGGAGCGGGACGACGGGCAAGGAACTCGAACACCTTTTGGACGCGGTACGGATAACCGTCAACAAAAACGCCGTGCCGAACGATCCCGAAAAGCCGTCGATTACAAGCGGAATCCGCGTCGGTACGCCGAGCGTGACCAGCCGCGGCATGAAAGAAGCGGACATGAAGGTCATCGGCAAGTGTATTGCAAAAACCGTATTTGAAAAAGACGCGGCGGCTGAATACGTCAAAAAAGAGGTGAAAGCCCTTTGCGATAAGCATCCGCTTTATGCGAATGCGGTGAAAGAATAAAGACAGATCAAACGAAGATTAAACGAGGATTAAGCGGTATGAAACCGATTTGGAACGACATCGACACTTTTAATATAAATACGGAGAGAAGAAGCGGCGCGGGATTTCCCGAATACAGAGAGGGCGGAGCGGAGGTCGTTTCATTGAACGGTAAATGGAAATTTCTCTACTGTCCGAGCGTTTACGACGTTCCGTCGGAGTTTTACAAGGCGGGTGCTAATCTTAAGCTGTTTGACGATATCACCGTTCCGTCGGAATGGCAAATCAAGGGCTACGGCACTCCTATCTACAGCAACACCGCCTATCCGTACGCTATCGAATCCAAACGAAAATTTAAAATCCCGTACATTCACGGCGACAAAAATCCTACGGGAATCTACGTCAAGGAATTTACCGCCGAAGTGAAAGAGGGGACGAATCTATACCTCCTATTCGGAGGAATCAACGGCGGCGCGGGCGTTTATTTAAACGGTCGCTTTGTCGGTTTTTCTGCGGATAGCTTTTCGGAAACGGAGTACGACGTCACGGATTTTGTCGTGAGCGGGATAAACCGCTTGACTGTAGAGGTCTTTCAATTTACCGCCGCGAGCTATCTTGAGGATCAAGACATGTGGCGGCTTGCGGGAATTTTCCGCGACGTTTCACTTGTCTACAAGCCTAAGATTTCGATAAAAGACTTTTTCGTCCGCTCAAAATTGAGTTTTGACGGGGAAAAGCCCGCCGCGCTTTTTCAGTTTGACGCGGAGATAGAGTCGCGGCGGTCGCCCTTTCACGGCGGTACGCTTGCGCTAAAGGTAGAGGACAGAGAGGGGCGCGAGCTGCTCAAAAAGACCTATACCGCCGCTCCCGTCGAGGAAGGAAAGTCGATAAAGATAAAGGACTATGAGATCGGCGGCTTTTTGCCGCGGCTTTGGAGTCACGAGGATCCGTATCTATACGACGTAACCTTTACGCTTTCGGAGGTGGTTTCGGACGGAAATTATGCCGCCGACATTCGCGTACTCGATATCCGAAAACACAAATTCGGCTTCCGAAGCATAGAGATTTCAGACGGTATAGAACCGCGTATTTTGCTCAATAATAAGCCGCTCATGATATGCGGAGTAAACCGTCATGATTTTCACCCCGAATACGGTCACGCCGTACCGCGTGACGTTGCGGAAAGCGATATAAAGCTCCTAAAAGCCAACAATATCACGTCGCTCCGCACTTGTCATTATCCCGCGGCAAGACACCTCTATGAGCTTTGCGACGAGTACGGCATACTCGTCATGAGCGAGTGCAACTTAGAAACGCACGGACTTGCGAAACACGTTCCTAGAAACAGCCGCAAGTGGCTCAAGCATTGCAACTACCGCATGGAAAACATGGTCAACAGCTTCAAAAATCACGCTTCCGTGATCTTTTGGTCGCTTGGGAACGAGTCGGGAAACGGCAGAGTCT
>JAITOQ010000050.1 GCA_031289865.1 Clostridiales bacterium | reverse complement strand
GGTCGGGACGTTTATTTTTTTGCCCGAGTCGGACAAGACGCCGTTTATGGCGTCGATTTCACACGGCTTTCCTTTTTGAAGGTCTTGCAGCATACTCGCTTTTAACAAGCGGTGTTTTTTCATAGCGATAGGTATGAGCAGAAAGGAGATTTTTTGTTTGAACGCGTCGTTGTAGTCCAAAAGCTTCACGACGTTTTTTCCTTGAATAGGCGCGATAGTCACTCCCGAAGCACGCGTGACGTCGATACATTCTTTGATGATTTTTTGCGCCCAAAGACGGGCGGTTTTGTTGTCGCACACCTCGCCGAACGTGCAGCCTAATGCTGTCGAAAGACCGCTGAACGCGCTGTTTACAAGAAGTTTAGCCCAACGCGCCCCTATGAAATTCTCCTCGATTTCAACGCGTCCCATACATTCCAACAGCTTGACGATTTCGTCAAATTTTTCTCCGCGCACGGTAGAGAAACCGCCTAACCCGAAGGAAAGCGCGTCGGGCGCGCTCGTAAGCTCGCATACCCCCGCGGATGTAAGCTCCGCGCCCCATGCGACGGTACAGCCGATTGTACGCGCTTCGCCGATGACATCCGCGACGGACAATTCGGGAATACCGTTTTGGAGAGTACAGATGACCCCGTCGTCCGTCAAAAATTTAGCTAAAAATTCTACGACGGCTCGATTGTCAAGCTGTTTTGTCATCAAAAAAATCACGTCGTACTTTCCGCTCATTTCTTCGGGAAGAAGTGCGTTTACTTTGACGTTCATTTGAACCGTACCCGTAACCGTCGCGCCGTTTTGTTTCAGCGCGGCGATATGTGCGCGGTTGCGGTTGATAAGATCGATTTGATAGCCTTTTTGCGTGACGTACGCGCCTAAGACCGTGCCGAGCGAACCCGCTCCGTAAATTGCTGTTCTCATTGTGGACCCTCCGTTTATTTTTTTAATGGGTCGACTAAAAGCGTTTTAAAGTCGGAATAGGTGACCATGCCTTTTCCCGCGGCGGGGATTTTTTTGACGTTGCGTTTTTCGGTGTAGTCTACGGCGACCTTTGTGCCGCCGCGTGCCTCCGAATAATACGCGGCGACGGATGCGGCGAGGGTGAGAACCTCCGTCGGGACGGCGCGCCCCTCGCAAGCGATGATTACATGCGAGCCGTGATAGCTCTTTGTATGCAGCCAAACGTCGCTGTTTTTTGCGACGGAAAAGGTCGCGTAATCGTTTTCGACATTGTTTCTGCCCGCATAGATTTTGAAGCCGTCTAAGGTACATTCGTACAGCTTGACGGGCTTTTCTTTGGGCTTTTTATTCTTGTTATTTTTGACTGATTTCTCTTGTTTTTTGCGGATTAGACCGATCTCCGTCATTTCGGTTTCGATTCCGTTTAGGGTGTTTAAATCCTCTCCGAGGGAAATGCTGCGGTCGATAGACAAGAGGTAATCGAGGTAGGTTTCGTTCTGCGCTAAATTTTTGCGCGCACTCTCTTCCGTACGGGTCAGCTTCGCATATTTTTTAAAATATGCCGCCGAATTTTCAGAGGGCGAGAGATTTATGTCGAGGGCTACGGTCATGATTTCGTCGGTTTCGTAATCGATAGCGGTGAGTTCGCTTTGATTTTTTTTAAGAGTATAGATGTAGTTTAAAATTAAATTTCCGCTCCGTTTCAGAACCTCCGCGTTTTGTGCGCGGGACAGCGAATCTAAATTGTCGGCAATCTTCTTTTGCGTCCGAACGACGACTTTTTTTAAGACGTCTTTTAGAGATTTTGCCTTTGCATTTAATGCGGCGTCAAAATCCTTGCGGGTAAAAATCTCGTCAGCGGCGGCGTTTAACGTGTCGAAGTATTCCGGATTAAAGCCTTTTATAGAGTACTCTATCACATAGAAATCTGTCTTTTTACCGTTTTTAATAGAAACGCAAGGTTTTTTTTGTGACGATAGATCGAGAAAGTCTTTTAACGCCGCAATGAGACGGGACAGCTCGTCATCCGTCAAAGGAAATTCCGTTTTGACGATATCCGCACGGTATAGAAGCTCTCTTGCGCTCTCACGCGATAGCCCGCTCAATTCCGCGTACAGACAATTGTCAAGCGCGCCGACGGTTTGATTTTTGAGCAAGCCGCGTACGCCGTCGAGGTCGCAAATGCGAATTTTTTCATTTTTTGGGAAGGTATAGCGCGCTCCCGTGAGGAGAGTCCGCTCCGCGTTGTCGTTTAAAAAACCCTGCTTTGCCGCTCCCAAAATCTTGTATTCGGTATCGATTAAAAATAGGTTGCTGCATCGCGACATCAATTCCAAAATAAGAGTATAAGATGCGTCGTCAAACAGCTCGTTTTTTGAGCGGAAACGAAACGCGATTAAGCGGTCGCCGTTTAGGAGCGTGATAGATTCGACCGTGCTTTTTTCGAGATATTTACGGAGTAGCATACAAAAGGCAAAAGCGTTTAACGGGTTTTCCTTTTTTTGACGCGTCAAATGAACACGCGGCTCGGAGGGGGCGCATGAAATCAATAAATTGTAATTTTGAGCGTTATTCCGAACGGAAAGGACGACCTCGTCGCGCTCGGGCATCGTCACGCGCTCGATACGCCCGCCGTTTAATGCGTCGGCAAGCTCGTGCGTCAAGACGTTTAAATGAACCATATCGTAAGGCATAGCGATATTGTACTATATTTTGAGGGATTAGGCAACGACAAAAAGCGAATTTTGAAAAAAAACAAAAAAATAATGATAAAAACAGTTGACATTCTCTTGAAATATATATATAATAGTTATAGCACCTTTGAAAGGGGTGCAATTTTTTTGGAGGTTGTTTGCCTTATGCGTACTAAAATCACTATGGCTTGCACGGAATGCAAACAGAGAAACTACGACGATATGAAAAACAAAAAGAATACTCCCGACAGGCTTGAGCTGAAGAAGTATTGCCGTTTTTGTAAAAAGCACACGGTTCACAAAGAAACAAAATAATTTACAAATTTATTCACGGAGAGTTTTTTTATGGCAAATAGTCCGAAAAACACCGACGTAGGCGGGAGTAATGTCACCGTCAAAAAAAGCGATATCGGTAAAACAAAGACGGATTTAAATTCGTCCGCTAAAACGCTTACGCCCGCGCAAAAAAGACGAAACGAGTTGATCGAAAGAAGAAACCGTTCCGTTCAGCAAGCGAAAAACAGCCGTACCGCGCAAACGGGCGGTAAAAAAGAGGTTTTGAAAGAGGGCGAAAAGAGAC
>JAITOQ010000042.1 GCA_031289865.1 Clostridiales bacterium | reverse complement strand
AACAATCTACCCTCGAAAAATCCTAATCCCACCCAAAAATCACTCTTGGCAGTTAGAAATTTATAAAAAATTTCTGGACAAAGTCACAAACGCTTGACATACAAAAATTTCGGCGGCATAAAATTCCCTCATCAACCTAACAAAAAAAGAGCGTTTCCGCTCTTTTTTTATTTGACACAATTCATACAACTGCCGTTTTAGATTCTTCGCTTCGCTCAGAATTACACTTGCTTTTTATCCGCAATTCTGCATTTTGCATTTTGCATTCTGCATTCTGCATTTTACATTCTGCGTTTTGCAATTCTGCATTTTTCACGGCTATTTGTTTATCTTCTCACATTATTCGGCGCATAGACTTGCTGCGGTGATCCGACCAATTCCGCACGGTACGACCTAACCCCTTTCCTTTGTTCTTCCTCTTCTTCTTTATCTTTTTTACGCTTTAAGAGGATAATGAGGAGGAAGAGGAGTCCGAGGAAGAGAGCCGCGCCGCCCGCAATGATCACGGGCAAGACCCACTTTCCTTGACTTGCTTTGGACTCGATAGTTTTTGTCGTGTAGTATTTAGTCGTGCCGTCCACGGCGGCTTTGGTCAAATAGTAGTTGACCGCGTCGTCGCCCTTTAGGCGGATTTTTACGTCGTAGTCCTCGTAGTCCTTTGCCGCGAGGATCGTGTCGGCTTGCCAACCTACTCCGTCAAGGCTGTATTCCGCGTTCAGTTTGAGCGGATTACTGACGATGATTTGCCCGCTCTTTCTCTCTATAGTGAAGTCGGCAGCGATAGGCGTGATATTGATATAGCCCTTGACCGAAACCGCGGTATAGTTGACCGCATCAGCCGACAGTGCAAACGTCACGGTATAATTGTACGCGTTTATTACGTTGTCGGACTTGACGATCTTCGTTCCGTCCTCGATACGCGAGATATAAACCGCTTTCGCCAAATCAAAGCCGTCGTTAATCCCTCCGCTTATACGCGCCGCCAAAAGTTCGATCTGGCTTTTCCCGTCGTACACCGCGGACACGGTGATTTCATCGAGTTCGATTTCGACCTTTTTAGGTCTGACGGTCACATTAAATATCACCGTAGTGACCTTAAAGTTTCCCGTAGCGACGTCGTTTGGAGTAAAGCTCACGGAGAGTGCGTAAGGCGACGCGCCGACTCCGAGATAGGTTAGATTTTCTACTCCCGATCCGAGATAACTGACCGTTCCCAAAATCGTGAATTTCCCCGCGGAAACGACGGCATAAGCCGGCATTGCGTTCGGCAGTAATTCGCCGTAAGTCATCGTTATCGCGGTCACGGTTTGTACGCCGATCTGATTGACGGTCAAGACGATTCCTTTCGTAGCCTCAATATAGTTGTTCGAGCCGACCAAAACCAAAGCGTCGTCATATACGCCCGCGTTCGGATAAGCCGCCGTTTCGAGATAGGCGTGAACCCAGCCTCTCACTTCGAGCTCCATCTTCTCGTCTTCCGCCAATCCCGCGGGTTTTCCGTAAGCGGTGACCGTCGTCGGACGCGCCGTCCCAAAATCGATCGTGATATTGTCGATTCTGTCAAAAGCAATCGGATTGATCCTTCCCGCAAAGAGTATGTAGTATTTTTGCGCCGCTTCGTCATAGGCGTAAGTTGCGCTGCTTTCCGCAAAGACGTAGTTCGCCAGAAGCGTAGATTCTACCGACAAGTACAACTTGACGTCTTGAGCCGCTACTGCGCCGCCCACAATATTTACGTTTTTGTCAAGGAATTCAATCGACAGAGGATTAAATATAGCCGTCAGTACGCTCTCGTTTCCCGCAAGCCCCGTCGCGGTGAGGAACGAACCGAATTGTGCTACCAAATCATAGCCCGTAAGCCCGCCGATATTTGTGACGATAGTCGTCGCGTCGTAAGCCTTTGTAAGTGCCGGTGCGCCCTTGATGAGATTGAGCGTCGCCGCCGTAACCGTCAAGGTATAGTTCTTGTTTGCCGTCAGATAGTTTTTACCTACGCCCGTATCGGGTGTAAAAGTGACGGTATAGGCACCGCTTTGCGCAATCGTCGGATAAGTCACGGAGTTGAGCGCGTTTCCGTCCACGCTCCACGACAGCGTACCGCCGAAGCTTTGCGCCGCCCCTCCGCTGACGCTGATACCCGTCGCCGCCGCGCCCGCCGTCGGCTTTGTAGCTCCGTATACGATTTGTCCGCCCGTCACGCCGTAAAGGTCTATCTTGTTGATACTCGCGGCAAAGCTGATATCCTTGAGCTCCGTCACGCCCAACGTATAGTTGACGTCTCCCGTAAAAGAGATCCTAAGCGTCGCCGTCGTCGTGGTCACGTCGGTACCGGTATAGACAAAGCTCACCGAACCGAAAGCCGCGGTGACTACCGCAAAGTCCTCGCCGTTCACATAGCCCGTTATCGTCAAATAGTCGCTGTTGTACTGCGTCTTTGTGATCGCCGCCGAGCCTATGACCGTGTTTAATCCGTCATAGTCCTTGTTGATCGTCGGCGTCTTTCCGCTGACGGAGAGCGAAACCTTATTTATCACACCGGTAAACTTGTATTGATAGATGAGAGGGGTACACCCCGTAGGCGTCGTATCGCCGTAAACTATTTTGTAGTTGCTGTCCGTCGTCGGCAAAGCTATCGTGTAGGTGACTTTGTTAGACGCATAATACGCGTTCGGGCTGTCAAACACTAAGTTGTCTAAGTTTTGCGAAAAGACGTTACCTATCAACTCGCCGTAAACCAAACCGCTCGCATCGAACGACGTTCCGATATTCGCATAATTGGCAATGTTGTTTGCAATCGTATTTCCGTCGTATGCCTTTGTAAAGGTATACGTCTTCGGCGCGACCGTAATCTCTTTCGGCAGTATGGTCAAGTAGACCGTAAGCTCGGTAGCGTTATAGTTTGTTGCAAACGTCCCCGTCGGCGTAATCGTAAGGGTCTTTGTCCCCGTATCGGAGACGTACGGATGCTCCTTATTGATATTTTGCCACACTATATTGACCGAAATATTGGTCGTCTTGTCGTTTGTGTCGACCGCCGCACGGAAAGTGCTTATGGTCTGTATCAAAGGATTCGCCGCGGTTATATCGCCGTAGGTGTAACTAAACGAATTGAATCCCGTCGCCGGACGCGTAATCGACGCTTTTGCGATACTGAAATTCGCTCCCGTATAATTGCCGACCTCGACGCTTTCTATATAGTACTTCGCGGTGATCGTATAATTACCCGCGTTTGTCGGCTTTGTCTCCGACTCGGCGTACGTCGTACTGTCCCGCCCTTTATACTTTGTCGTGATCGTCGTTACCGGCGAGGTTTGGACGGCGGCGGCGATAACGGGCATAGTCGGACCTTGTGCGGTAGTATTGTAGGTATACGGCCCCGCCAAATCCGTCGACGTCGGCGCGGTGATCAATGTAAAGTTTGCCGTGACTATGATCGCACGGTCTTCAAAACAGTTCCAAAACGGTATATCGGGAGACTTGGTTCTGTCGCCGCCCGATACCGCGACCGATACTCCGGTGGCACTGTAATAAGTCCCCGTCCAACCCGTAAAACGGTAGTTGTCTGTGACGGTCTCAACCTTCGCTTTGTAGTCGGTAGCCGCCGCCAACAAATCTCCCGCCTTTACCGTCGTCGGAGTCGTCGCGGTCTCTTTGTCTATAGTTCCGCCGTCCGTGCCGCCCGTTGTCGCGGTATCGTAGGTGACCGTCGTTCTGTTTGCTTTGTATGTATAGCTTACGTTGACCTTCTCTACTTGCGCAGAAGCTCTTATGTTATAAGTGGGGTTTCCGAACACATTAGTAGCGGTGATCGAGTTATCTACACGCATAATAAACATCGCGGACATAGTCGACATACCCCTCAACTCGGCAAGCGACAAATATTGATCGCCTCCCACCGACGCTCCGTCCGTAATGACGAGGGTTTTGCTATAAACGGCAGTGTCTGAGCTGTTTACCGTATTAGACGATTGATACGCGGCATTACCGACCGGAATATCATTCGTCAGCGCAAATTTCCATTCGTGAGAAGTGCTGGCACTTGCGCTCCCCACTGTGCTGGTTTTGTCTAATAGGGAAAATGCACGAAAATAAACTTGAATCGCTATCGTTGATACACGATCGTTTAAGATCGCAGCCTTTATGGCTCCGTCAAAAATGATCTGATATGACAGATATGCTCTTATAGCCCTTGTACCGTTGCGCGTCTCAGTAATATATGACCAATGCGTCGTGGCGACACCCGATTGCTTGGCGAAATTATCGTCGGAACTTCCGGCGGTAACTCCGCGACTCGTGGATTGTCTCTCCGCGACATCCGTCCAAGTATCGGAGGCGTTTACTTGTGAAAGATAAATGCCATCAGTCAATGCGACCGGACTCCCCACAACTATGCTTGCCTTACCGGTATCGGGAGCAATCACGTCGGCGGTCGCCGCCGCGGTCGTCACCCCGGACTCCGCCTCTTCGTAGTCGATCGCGCTCGACGACCCGAATGACCCGCCGCTCCCGACAAACAGCCCGAAAAGGCTCCCGCCAAAGACGACGCAAGCCACGACGATAAGTATCATTTTGAAATGCTCGGTTATTTTTTTCATAAAAACTCTCCCGAAAAAGTATTTTTTTTGTTTTTGTTTTTGTTTTTGTTTTTGTTTTTGTTTTTGTTTTGGTTTTGGTTTTTTTGTTTTGGTTTTTTATTTTGGTTTTTTTGTTTTGTTTTTTTTGTTTTGGTTTTTTGTATCTGTGTTGTACCGCCGACGTT
>JAITOQ010000143.1 GCA_031289865.1 Clostridiales bacterium | reverse complement strand
CACCGTAATCCGTGTCTTTTTTCCTTTTTTGACTTGAATGACTTACCGTGCATATACGGAGGAAGCAAATAATTGCACACCGTTTCCGAAGTATAGTATCTAAAACTATGACTTGAATGACTTACAGAGCGCATACCAAAGATTTTTTTTGAAAGGACATGAGAAAGCGAATTCATAAAAAAATTTAAAAAAACGAGGAAAAAACGTATGAAATGTTTGATTATCAACAACCCCGTCAGCGGGCATTCCAAAACCGAAGAACAGATCGCCGAAATCGTTGAGGCTTTAAAAACCAAATACGAAACCGTGGATATCGTTTCGACGACCGAAACTATCACGGCGACGAATATCTCGACGGAAAATCTCGGCAAGTACGAGGTCTATGTCGTCCTTGGCGGCGACGGTACCTTTAACGAAATGTTACGCGGTATCGCGGGCAAGGAAAACCGACCGCTTGTCGGCTACATTCCGAGCGGGACGGTCAACGACTTCGCGCTCTGCAACAAAATCCCCTTTAACTACAAAAAAGCCGTCGACGTCATCTTAAACGGACGCATCGTCCCGAAAAGCTGTATGTTTATCAACGGGATTCCCGCCGATTATGTTATCTGCGCGGGAATGTTTTCTTGCTCCAGCTACGTCGCTGACAATTCCTTCAAAAAGAAAATCGGCAAGCTCGCCTACTATCACGCAATATTCTTTAAGGACGAGGGACGGCACGGCGAACGCGTCGAGGTCACGCTTCCCGAAACGGGCGAGAGTTTTTCCGCTCTATGCACATTTATCGCGGGGCTGAACAACTCGTCTATCGGCGGTCTGCGCGTCACAAAACAAGACTTCGGCAACGAGGACCAATTTTATTTCTTTATGGCACGGCGCAAAAAGGGCTTTTTTCCGTTTGCCGCAACGCTGTTTGCAATGCTGCGCGTCTATATAGTAAAGGTTGACCGCATTCCGCGTGATACAAAGCATCTTGTTATTCGCAAGGTCACAAAAGCCTCCGTTAAAACCCTCTCCAATACCCAATGGAACGTCGACGGAGAAAGAGGTCCTCGCGGCGATGCGGAAATCACCTATAAGCAAGACCAATTTTCGCTGTTTGTCCCCTAAGCAACGGCAACGTGGCGTTGCATCCGTATTCGCAACAAATATAGAGGAATGATTGGGCGGAGTAGCCCGTTCACCGATTTTTTTAATGCAGAATGCAGAATGCAGAATGCAGAATTGCGGATAAAAAATTAGGCGTCATTCTGAGCGAATGCGAAGAATCTAAAACGGTAGATGTATTACGTTAGAACATAAATCAGATTCCGATTAGAGGTGATTCGGAGCTCGTTTGAGATTCTTCGCAAGCTCAGAATGACATCGGCTTTATTTAAAAATCCGCAATTCTGCATTCTGCATTCTGCATTCTGCATTAGAAAAAGCATTCTAAAAGGAGTATCTTTTAATAATGAACACCCACACAAAACCCGTAAACACTCTCGTCGAAGAACTGAATTCCGACTTAAAAAAGGGCGTCAATCCCGAAGCTCTACCCTTTTTGGTCGAAAAATACGGCAAAAACAAGCTGAAAGAAACGAAAAAGAAGGGGTTCTTCGTCAAATTTCTGTTGCAGTTTAAGGACGTAATGATTATCATTCTGATCCTTGCGGCGGCGGTTTCATTTATCCTTGCGGCGACGCATGACGATGCGCAGGAGTTTTTTGAACCCGCGCTCATTCTCTTAATCGTAATTGCAAACGCTTTTATGGGCGTTATTCAAGAAAACAAAGCCGAAAAAGCCCTCGACGCGCTAAAGAGTATCTCCGCGCTCCACGCAAAGGTCGTCCGCGACGGACACGACCTCGTAATCGACGCGGAAGAGCTCGTGCCCGGAGACATAGTACTCCTCGAGGCGGGCGATTTTGTCCCCGCCGACGCTCGGCTCATCTCATCATCATCCCTAAAAGCCGAAGAGTCCGCGCTCACGGGCGAATCCGTCGCCGCGGACAAGTCCTTTGACTCAACACCAAAAGAGGACGCGCCTATCGGAGATAGGACAAATATGGTCTTTTCGGGGTGCAGTATCACCTACGGGACGGCAAAAGCTATCGTCACCGCTACGGGCATGTCCACGGAGATAGGCAAAATCGCAAATCTCCTCGCCGATCAAGACGATTCGGGTACGCCGCTCCAAAAAAAGCTTGCGCGCTTAGGAAAGCTCCTCGGCATCATCGCGCTCGCGGCGTGCGCGGTGGTCTTTGCGGTCGGATTGATCTTTGACCGCTCGCCCGAAAATATCCAAACCCTATTTATGACCGCCGTATCTCTCGCGGTTTCGGCAATCCCGGAGGGACTGCCCGCCGTCGTCACTATCGTCCTTGCAATCGGCGTACAGCGCATGGTAAAACGAAACGCGATCATTCGCCGCCTACCCGCCGTCGAGACTTTAGGTTCCGCGTCCATCATTTGCTCGGACAAGACGGGTACGCTCACTCAAAACAAAATGACCCTCCTAAAGGCATATCTCGACGACGAATCAAAGCCCGCCGACATATTCGGCAACAACGACGAAGCCGTCCGAAAATTCCTTACATACGCGACACTCTGCTGTAACGGAAGCGTGACGATCGAGGACGGACACGAAATCCTCGTCGGCGATCCGACGGAGACCTCTATCGTCGCCGCCGCGCTCAAAAACGGAATTGACAAGGAAACCCTTGCTTTTCGCTATCCGCGCATTGCGGAGCTGCCGTTTGATTCGGACAGAAAGCTGATGACCTCCGTAAACGTAATCGACGGAAAACGCGTTGCTATAGTCAAGGGCGCGTTTGATATGCTCTTGCCTCTCTGTCACAAAGGCAGCTTTAAAAAAGCCGCTCAAATCAATGAGGAGATGAGTAAAAACGCGCTCCGCGTAATTGCCGTCGCCTACAAAGAGCTTGACGAAACCGCGGATTTGGATATCGAAACATTAGAGCGCGGACTGACCTTTATGGGCTTGGTCGGCATGATAGACCCGCCGCGCCCCGAAGCAAAAGCCGCCGTCGCCGAATGCCGCCGTGCGGGTATAAAGCCGATAATGATCACGGGCGACCACGTTATCACCGCTTCCGCGATTGCACGCGAAATCGGAATCTTTACCGACGGAGATCAAGCCGTGACGGGCGAAGAGCTGTCAAAAATGTCCGATCAAGAACTCAAAAACCGTATCCGCTATATTTCCGTATACGCACGCGTTTCCCCGTCCGACAAGATACGGATAGTCAAGGCGTGGCAAGCCCTCGGTGAAATCGTCTCTATGACGGGCGACGGAGTAAACGACGCGCCCGCCCTAAAAGCCGCCGATATCGGCTGCGCCATGGGTATCACGGGTACGGACGTCGCAAAAGGCGCGGCGGACATTACCCTCACCGACGACAATTTTGCGACCATAGTACAAGCCGTCCGCGAGGGGCGCGGGATATACGATAATATCAAAAAGGTTGTCGGGTATCTTCTGAGTACCAACTGCGGAGAGCTGCTCGCGGTGTTTGTCGCTATGCTGATATTTAAAGTACCGCCTCTCCTCTCTATGCAGCTCCTTTGGATAAATCTTGTGACCGACAGCTTCCCCGCCATTTCACTCGGCATGGAAAAAATCGACGACGATATCATGTCGCGGAAACCGAAACCCGCAAAAGAAAGCTTGTTCGCAAACGGATTCGGGATACAGATCATCTTGCAAGGAGTACTCTTTGCGGGGCTGACTATTGTAGGCTACTATCTCGGCGAAACCCTCGGCGGCTCGGTCGCCTCCGGACAAACCACAGCGTTCATCGTCCTCGCGTGTACTCAGCTCTTTCACGCATACAATATGCGCTCCGAGCATTCGCTGTTTCGCAAAAATCCGTTCTCCAACAAACAGCTCAACCTCGCCGCGCTCGCGGGCTTTGTCCTCATGGTGTTCGTCTGCCTCACGCCCGGCGTAAATCAAGCCTTTGGACTCGTCATTCTCAAGCCGTACTACCTCTATGCCGTCGCGTTAGGCTTCGCCGCCGTCCCGCTTGTCGTGTTGGAGATTTTTAAGGCTTGCAAAAAGAAATTTGTGAAATAATTTATTTTGAAAATAAGTATAAGGTCGGAGGGTTAAACGCTCCGACCTTCGTTATGTATATACACAATGTATGGTATATGATTTTAAAAGAATAATTTGGAATTTTAAAGTTTTTTTGGAAAAGGTCTTGACAAAACGCTAAAAAAAAGCTATTCTTTAAGTGTATGAAAAACAAAATATACGGTTTGTTCTTAATATTTGCGCTTTTGCTGTCGGCGATTTTGCCGTCGGCGGTTTTGCCTATTAAAAAAACGGGGACGGAGACTCTTCCGTCGTATGCGGCGGCGACCGAGTTCGGTCAAGCCTTTTCGACGGTTCTCGACTGTCAAGACGCTCCCGTAAGGTTACTTCTCTCCTCCGATACCGCGCCCGATTCTTACGGCGCGGCCGTCGAGGCGTCGGGATACGGCGGACTGTATTTTTACGGTTATTCCTCCGAAAGCATCGCGGCGGTCGCTTATGACGCGTATTCCCTTGATGCCGCCGTGAAATGGGTCGTCTACGACTCTTTCGGCGGCGAGTCCTCGTCGGACGGCGACGGTATGTTTTACGCGTTTGAAGGCGACGTGATAACCGAAGCCGCAACGGAGGGACAGACAAGCTTTCTCTCGTGGGGCGCAAACGCAATGGGCGTCCCGTCGTACCTCTCCTATCTCGAAAAAACCTACGGAACATCCTCTTTAAACGAGGTCGTCGTTGCGGTCATAGATTCGGGTATCAATACAAATCACCCGCTCTTAAAAAACCGTATCGCTGACGGCGGCGTTAGCTTCGCCTCTGCAAGCGACACTCCCGCATATCAAGACGACAACGGACACGGGTCGCACGTTTCGGGAATCATCGCCGATCTCACTCTCTCCAACGTCAAGATTTTACCGATAAAGATTATAAACAGCGACGGCTTTGTTTCCTTTTCTGCGATTGCCGCCGCGCTCACCTATGTCGCGGAATTAAAAGCCGAGGGTGTCAATATCGTCGCGGCTAATATGAGCTTTTCGGGTCCGACCGAATTGACCTCCGCATTTTATGCAATCTACTCTTCGCTTATAAATTCTCTGTATGCGGGAGGTGTCGTATCCGTCGCCGCCGCGGGCAACAATTCCGCCGACGCCGTCGCTTATTCCCCCGCAAATATCGAAAAAGCCTTGACGGTTTCTTCTGTCGGATTAAATTCGTCGGGGTCTTACGTTATCGCTTCAAACTCAAACTACGGCGCAATGATCGACCTTGCCGCGCCGGGAGTAAATATCTATAGCGCGTATTTAGGCGCGGCGGGATACACGACGTTAAGCGGTACAAGTATGGCCGCGCCGCACGTTACCGCCGCCGTCGCACTCCTCCGCTCTCTCCCTTCAAACTCCGATATGTCCTCGGAAGAAGTTGAATTTTGCATGAAACAAGTCGACGCTATGGATATAGGCACGGCGACAAAATACGGCTACGGGCTTGTGCATCTATCCCTCGCCGCTCCCGCCGCTTCCGAACAAGGTGCGGGAAGCGCGTCCGAGAAAAATAACGGGGTACTTGCCTCTGTCGACGAAAGCGGCGAAAGTAGCACCGCAAACGACAATGACGACAATGTCATCGGAGGATATCTGAACGACGGCTCCGTTCCCGATGCGTATGACCTCGACCAAGCGAGAAGAAAACAAATCATTCTGATTTTTGTGATTTCCGTCGCATCGGTCAGTCTTGTCGGGATTGTCGTCTCCGCAATTTTAAGGAGAAGAAAAAGACTCTAACAACCATATATATAAATAACGATATCAATAAAAAAATGCGGATGACTTTCTTTGTTGTCCGCATTTTTTATGTGTTGCTTATTCCCTACTATTTAATCCTTTCTGCAACCGCCGTCAAAAATTCTCTGCCCGAAACTCCTTTCGGGGTAAGTCCCTCTCTCACACACAGCGGCAAGAGGTCTTTGGTCATAATACCGCCCTCGATTACGTCCTTTGTCGCAAGCTCCAAGCGGTCGGCAAAGTCCGAGAGAGCTTTTGTTTTGTCCAATTCCCCTCTTTTGCGGAGCGCGCCCGTCCACGCAAAAATCGTCGCGACGGGGTTTGTGGATGTCGGTTCGCCCTTTAAGTATTTGTAATAGTGGCGCGTAACGGTCCCGTGCGCCGCCTCGTATTCAAAGCCGTTTTCCGAAACAAGGACTGACGTCATCATAGCAAGCGACCCGAACACCGTCGAAACCATATCGCTCATAACGTCGCCGTCATAATTTTTGCACGCCCAAATAAAGCCGCCCCCGCTCCTCATGACACGCGCTACTATGTCGTCGATCAATCCGTAAAAATAGACGATTCCCGCCTTTTCAAATTCGTCCTTGTACCTTTCGGTATACTTCTTTTGAAAGATATCCTTAAACCGCCCGTCGTAGGTTTTGCTGATAGTGTCCTTTGTCCCGAACCACAAATCCTTCTTTTTTTCAAGCGCGAATTGAAAGCAGTTGTCGGCATATTTCTCTATACTTTCGTCCAAATTATGCATGACTAAGAGAATACCGTCCTCTTTAAACGTCATGATATTATGTTCCGTCCGTCCGTCCGTGCCGTCGATAGCCAAAGAGACCTTTTGTCCGCTCTTGACGGTAAATTCGACGTCGCGGTATATATCGCCGTACGCGTGACGCGCAATGATAATCGGCTCTTTCCAACCCGCGACAATCGGTTTTATCCCCTCGACAATCACGGGTTCGCGAAACACGGTACCGTCTAAGATAGCGCGGATCGTCCCGTTGGGACTCTTCCACATGGTCTTTAAATCATATTCCTTGACGCGCTCCGCGTTCGGCGTAATAGTCGCGCATTTGACTCCTACCTTGTGCTTTTTAATCGCCTCCGCAGCCTCGACCGTCA
>JAITOQ010000109.1 GCA_031289865.1 Clostridiales bacterium | reverse complement strand
CTCATGACCGCGGGCGCGCTTCTTTTGATAGGAAATAGATACGCGTATGCGTTGACTCCGTTTTTTTATATCGTGTTTTTAAAAACCGCGTTTTGTTTTGTAAATCAAATTGCCGAGTTTTTTTCCGAACCGCGCTATGTTTTCCGTATGGATTATCCCGAAGTCGCCGACGAAAATAAGACGGCGGTGGTTATTTCGGAGTTTATAGGGGGGCGTGAACAGCTTTTTGAGGCGATTCGGCGCGCAGAGGTGCTGTCCGCGTCCAACGACGGAAAGAATATCGAATATGCGTTACTCATCGATTTGCCAAAGTCGGAGAGGGAAACCGACCCGAAGGACGCGGAGATTTTGCACGCGATAAAGGAATACGACGGCAATTTGAGCTTTTTCGTCCGAAAGCGCGAAAAGCTATTTTCGGGTTACGGCGCAAAGGAGCGGAAGCGCGGTGCGGTCATGGCACTCGCAAGATATGCGGCGACGGGCGCGGAGGAAGAATTTACGCTCATTAAGAGGAGCGCGGAGGAAAGTACCGCTATCAAATTTTTTGTCTTTTTGGACGATGACAACGAGCTGCTTCCGGGGAGCGTCAAGGGACTTATCAACGGGATCATTCACCCCTTAAACGACGCGTTCGACCTCATGACTCTTGCGGCAAAATACAACATGTACAGTATCGGTCACGGGTACGCAAAGCGTTTTTTAAATGATTCGGGTATCGAAAGCTACCCTTACTATTCGGGGCTTTTTTATAAGCTTTTTAACCGAGAAATCTTTACGGGAAAGGGGATAGTGCGCGCTCACAGCCTCTACAATAAGCTGTACGGCAAGTTACCCGAAAACCGTGTACTAAGTCATGACATCATAGAGGGTGCCGTACTGAACTCCGTTTCGAGCGGAACGGTAACGTTTGAGGACGCGCCGAAGGATTTTTCTTCGGATACGGACAGATATTTGAGGTGGTCAAAGGGCGATCTTTTGCTGCTTATTTTCTTAAAGAACCGTGTGAGGGATTCTTCGGGAAAGCGGATTCCCCTCCGAATCCCGCCGCTCTACAAGACGATAATCGCCGTAAACGCGGCGCAGGTTTTAAATGCGTTTTGTCTTTTTGCGGTGTTGGGCACGGCTTATTTTTTCGGTTTAAATTTTTTGGGCTGTCTTTTTGCAATGTTGTTTGCGCGGTTTTTGAGCGCGGCTTTTTCGGCGGTCACCGCCTTGTTTTCAAAATCCCGCTTGCGGTACAAGGTGCAGAGGGCGTTGCGCGGAGTTTACCGTGAGATAAGAGATTTTTTGATTTCTCCGTTTTATGCGGTGAGCGGCATTGTGTTGAGTGTGAAAACCATTCACCAACTTTTATTCAATCAACAAAAGGTTTTGGAATGGAAAACCTTTTATCATTCTCAAAAAAACAAAAAGCGGGCGATAGGCTATCTCATCCCGTCGTTTTTGGTCTTTACTATTCTTGCGGTTGTCGGCTATATTCTATTCGGTTCTTTTACGGTTGCGGCGGCGGCGGCAGTCTATGCGGCGGCTTTTCTCTTAAACTCCGAAATCGGACGCGAGCGAAAAAAGACGCACGACCAAAGGACGCTTGACCTTTTGGAGGAAACCGCGGAAAAGACCTATAAATTTTTTGAAGAAAATTTAAAGGAAAATCCGTTGATTTGCGACAATCTTCAAATCGAGCCGTCGATAGGTACGTCGGATAACACGTCTCCGACAAATATCGGCTTTTCCGCGCTTGCGGAGGTAGCGAGGTACTTTATTGCGACGGAACGCGGCGCGGCGAAATCCGACCGAATATTCGGTGAAAAAATTCATGCGGAGCAGTTTCGTAAAGCGTACGATAATTTGGAGCGAATCACGGCGGCGGCTGAGAAGCTGCCTAAAAAGTGGGGGCATCTCTATAATTGGTACGATATTCGGAACAGAAGCGTATTGCACCCGTCCTTTGTTTCTAGCGTGGACAGCGCAAATTTTGTCACGGCAATGATAACCGTCAAGGAGTTTTTACAGGGCGGCACGTCGGACGAAAAAGCGTTGTCAAAGGAGGAGAGAGAGGAATGCGATAAGCTTATTTCGCGGATAGAACGCTTGACTTGCGAAGCGGATTTTTCTAAGCTGTACGACTTTAAGCGAGACCTTTTTTATATCGGCTACAATGCGGAGAGCGGCGAATATGCCGCGCATTACGACCTTTTAGCGTCCGAATCACGCTTGCTTTCGTATCTCGGCGCGATAAATTCCCTCCCGTGTTGGTTTAAACTCGGACGAAAGATAGCGCGTGCGGAGGGAAACACGCTGTATTCGTGGAGCGGAACGATGTTTGAATACCTTATGGCGGATATATTTTTAAAATCGCCTAAGGGTTCGCTTCTTTACCGCTCCTCAAAAAATGCCGCACGCGTCCAAAGCAAAACGAAATGCAAGGGTTTTTTCGGCTTGTCGGAGAGCGGCTATTATCGCTTTGACGAAAACATGAAGTACCAATATCAAGCCTTCGGAGTGAATACGCTGTCCTTAAAGTCCAAAACCAACGAGTGCGTGATCGCGCCTTACGCGAGCTTTCTCGCGCTCAAAACGCTTGACAAAAAAGCCGTAAAAAATCTTTTAAAGCTGAAAAGCGCGGGGCTTATGGGCGAATACGGCTTTTTTGAAGCAAAGGATTTTAATGCGGACAAGACGGTCGCGTCCTATATGGCGCATCATCAAGGTATGATTTTGTGTTCGATTGCAAATTATCTTTCGGACAACGTTCTTTGCCGCCTCTTTATGAACGATGAGCGGATTGCGTCGGGACGAAATCTGCTTGCCGAAAAAAATATCGAGGTAAGGTCGCCTAAATCCGTAAAAAACAATCTCTTTCTCTTATCGGGCGCAAAGACCGCGCCGTCGGTTTTTATCGAAAAGCCGCAAGATTTTCCGTATTGCAGAACGATTTCAAACGGAAATTATCATATCGTCGCGGATGAATCGGGGCGTGCGTATTCGGTTTTTGACAAAATAAGCGTGACGAAGGAAAACGAGGGGATCGGCGACCCCGAAGGAAAATACCTCTATATCGACGACGGCGAGAGTATGACGTCGCCGACTTACGCGCCGCTTTTTACGGAAAGCCGCTCAAAATGCGCGGAGTTTTTTTCGGACAAATGCGTCTACACCGACACGCGCCGCTGCGCGGTGCATACCGTTCGGATACCGACGGGCTTTTCGGGCGAAATTCATTCCTTTCAAATTAAAAACGATACGGATCGGACAAGAAATTATAGGCTGTGTTTTTTCGGCGGGGATATAGTACTCGGAGACCGCAACGCTTATCTGTCACACAAAAATTTTTACAACATGTTCGTCACTATGAAAAATCCTACGCCGAATTGCGTGACGGCGGAGCGCAAGCGGATTTATGCGGGGGACAAAAATTATTATGCGGCTATGCTTGTAAAGGGCTTAGAAAAAATCGAACCGATATGCAGCCGTTATCATTTTATCGGGAGGAACAGAACCTTAAAAAATCCGATTGCCGCGGAACGCGGGGCAATGGAAATCTCGGACGCTTTTCCGAATATAGGCGACGTACTTGAGCCGTGCTTCGGCTTTTCCGCAAACGCGGAGATTAAAAAGGGCGAAAGCCTTGAATTTTCCGTGGTTATCGTCGCGGCAAAAAGTGAGGATGAGCGAAACGAGCTGTTGCGCCGTGCAAACACCGCCGTTTTTGACAAGCTGATAAAAGCCTCTCCGGAGCCTATTTGGTACGAACGTCACACGGTCTTAAACGAGGAGGAATGTGAAATAGAGGGGGAGCTTTTGACCCGTATTTTGTATGTGCCGCTGTCCTCTCAAAAATTGCATGACATAAGCGAGCGTGAAAACAGCCGATTGTATAGGGACTGCTCCGAAAATTTTGAAGCGAAACTGCTGTACTACAAGCATGTGAGCGACCGCGACGAGGGGTATCTCGTATCCCTTTTAAAGGTGTTTAACCGCATTCACAGTACGGGTATCGCGGTGCGTTTTGTCCTATGCGAACCGCGTTTTGACCCGTACCACGATCCTATCAAGCGGTTGGTTAGGCGGTATGTGCGGGATTTTTCAAGCGTGATTTTGATCGGGAACGATCCGACCGCCGAATCGCTCTTTGAAAAAAACGCGTTTGTAAATCTGAACGAATACCGCGAAAGACCCTTCGGTACGCTAAGTTTGAGCCGCTCGAACGCGCTGTACGAGAGCGATGAGCCGCCGCAATTCGTTGCGGAAAGCCAAAAACCCAAAGCCGCGCTCTACAGCGGCGCGGGATATTTTACGACGGACGGCGGTTACTGCGCGGACGCGCTTCCCGCGCTCCCGTATTCAAACGTGATTGCGGGCGTACGCGGCGGCTGTATTGTGACGGACAACGGCGGCGGTTATACGTTCTTTCAAAATTCGCGTGAAAACAAGGGGAGCGCACTCTCGTTTGACCCCGTTTCCGACACCGCGTCCGAAAGCCTATGTTTGATGTACGGAAACAAGCTGACGCGTATCAATCGGCGCGGCGCGTATTTTGAACACAAAAACGGCGAAACGGTATTTTTTCACGACTTTGACGCGCTTTCTGCGCGTGTTTCGACCTATATGATTTTAGACGGCGGCGCGAGAGTCTACGAGGTCGGAATCACAAACAAAAAGGATAGGCTGCAAGAGTGCGCCGTGCTTTTGGATATCGAGCTTGCGCTTGGGTCTAAAAAAAATCAAAATCTCTATTATGAATATCACGGCGATTCCGTGACGGCGGCGAACCCCTCAAACGGTCAAACCGTGATTTTAAAGACCTTCGGAGGCGAGGTAATAAAGGATAGAAACGGGATTTTTTCACGCGAGGGACGCCTTGTTTCGGACTGTATTTCCGACGAAAAAATACCCGCTTTTTCAGCGATCTATACCGCCAAAATCAGACCGTCGGGGACTCGAAAAATGTACTTCGTTTTTGCAAGCGGCGAGAGCGATATTTCCGCGCTTTTTCCCGAAGAAATCGACACGGAAAAACAAAAGGCGTTAAACGAATTTAAAGCCCTAAACAATATCAGGGTAGACACGTGCGACAAATATCTCGATACGATGTTTAATCACCGTCTTATGTATCAGCTTGTTTCGTCGCGGATACGCGGCAGATGCGGCTTTTATCAAGCGGGCGGCGCGGTGGGCTTTCGCGACCAATTACAAGACATGTTGGGGCTTTTGTACCGCGACCCCGCCGCGGTCAGAGAGCATATTTTGCTTTGCGCCGCACGGCAATATACGGAGGGCGACGTTATGCATTGGTGGCATTCGCCGCGCCTTGGAGTGAGGACGAGGATTTCCGACGACAAGTTGTTTTTGCCGTACGCGGCTTTTGCATATATCCATGCGACGGGCGACGACGCTATTCTCAAGGAGAGAGTTCCGTATCTCAAGTCCGAACCGCTCTTTTCGCATGAGCATTCGCGCATGGAGACCCCTAAAAACGCTCATGACGCACCCCTTTCCGAACACCTTGAGCGCGCTATAGAAAGCGCGTTAAGGTACGGTGAGCATGATCTATTGTTGATGGGATCGGGCGATTGGAACGACGCTTTGGATCACATAGGGGTCAAGGGGCGCGGCGAGAGCGTGTGGCTAAGCATGTTTGCGTACAAGGTGTTGACAATGTACAAGGGGACGCACGCTTTAGAGAATCGTTTAAAATATATCGAACACGAGCTGCGACTCAAAAAAGCCGTCGACAGTCACGGCTACGACGGCGCGCAATACAAGCGTGCTTTTACCGACGACGGCGAATGGCTCGGCAGCCGTGACGGAAAATATTGCACCCTCGATCTGTTGAGCCAAAGCTGGGCGGTCTTGTCGGGGATCGGCGATAAGCGAAAGACAGACTCCGCGCTCGACCGCGCACGCATGCTAATCGACCGCAAAAAAAATATCGTCAAGCTGTTTGAGCCGCCCTTTACTCCCGAAAAATATTTCGGATATATTTCCTCATACCCTTACGGGACGCGTGAAAACGGCGGGCAATACACCCATGCGGTAATGTGGTATATTTCCGCGCTCTTTCATGCAGGGCGAGCCGACGAGGGGTATGATATTCTGTCTATGATAAATCCCGCACGCATAATGGCGACTGACGGTAAAGACCTCTTTTTGGGCGAACCGTACGTCTTGTCCGCGGACGTATCGACGGGAGGGAGAGCGGGTTGGAGTTGGTATACGGGGAGCGCGTCGCTCATGTACCGCGTGATTTTAGAGGATATGTTGGGGATAACTTTGAGGAATAATATGCTGTCGATCAAACCGAACCTACCGTCCGCGCTTGAGCGCGTAAAGGTCGAGTACCGCCGCAAAGACGCGGTCTATAGGATAGAAATCATAAAAAAACAAGGAATCGAAAAAGGATTCCTTGTCAACGGCGTCAATTTAAGCGGCAACTACGGCATTGCACTCAAAGATGAGGGAAGCTATGAAATAAAGGTTTTTGTATGATTTTTGAGTACAAAAACTAAACAGAACGAAAAAACCGTTTTGTTTTATAAGCCGTATTAAGGGTTTACCGACGTTTTGTTATGCTAACGACAACTTATCAAAACCACAGCGGGAAGAGATAAATGTAAAAAGCATAACCGCCGCCGCCCAAAAGCGCGAGAATCAAGAACAGCCAAAAGAAGAAATTGCGGATGCGGTGAACTACACGCGGTACGGGAATCGGGACGATCACGGATGCGATCGGCGGGCGCGGAGGAGGAGGCGGCGGGCCGTAAGCCCTCGGTGCGCCGTAAGGTGCGCCTCCGTAAGGTGATCCGCCGAAATGAGGCGGTTGTTGCTGCGGTCCTCTCGGACCCGGTCCCGGAAATGATGGATAAGGCATAAAAAATTCCCCCTTTATAAAACGGTTTTTAAAAAACCGATTTTTTTAAGTAACAAGTAATAGGTAATGACACCTACTCAATCGGTGAACGGGCTTCTAAAGAAAGTCCTATCTGTATATCGGTTGCGATGATGGATGCAACGTCACGTTGCTACATTTTGACTAATATATTCAAAAGAAAGTCCATAGCTTGATTTGCGATTTCGGAGGTGTGCTGCAAGTGTTTATATAGCTCGCGGTATTTAAAAATCGTCCTAAAATCCTCATTGTCAAAGAGGTCGGCTAAGGCGACGTGAGATTGATTGTATACCACGTTTTCGCCCTCTTTCGCTTTTAACGCTTCTTCGCGGGCGATGGATTTGTGCTTTTCGACGCGGTAAACCGCATTGTAAATGTGTTCGGTTATTCCCACCAAACTGCGCGTGATTTCGACCATGTGAGCGTTCGGTGTGATTTTAAATAGGCGAATACCGTCCACCGTCGTCTTTGTATGATCGGTGATTTCGTCAATAAGACGGGAGAGCGCAAAGAGATCCTCGCGGTCAATCGGCGTAAAATAGGTTTTATTTAATTCGTCGATTAAAATTCTGCGCGACATATCGCCCTTTTCTTCAAGCGCGATGATATCGTCGGCAAGTTTTTCGTCGCCGTTTATGCAATACTCAAGGAGAATGTTCATTGCCTCTTGCATAATGCGGCATTGATCCAATAAAATATTAAAAAAGTTGATTTTGTTGCCCATGGTGTTTTATTCCTTTTATCAATGAAAGAATATTTTAAATATCAAGGTCAATGCGCCGCCCAATACAAATGTTACGGGGTAGGTCAAGACCCAAAAGATAAAAATCCTAAGAGAATTTGACCAATTGACTTGCCCAAAGCGGTCCGACGCGCCGACGCCCATGACGGTAGAGGATACGGCTTGACCCGCGCTCACGGGAATCCCAAAGCCCGACGCGGCAAAGATGACAAACTCTACCGAGATTTGCGCCAAAAAGGAGTGAATCGGCTGAATCTTAAAGATTTTCCGTCCTACCGTATGTATGATACGCGTCCCCCCGAAACACGCGCCCAAGGTGAGAGCGAGCGCGGAGAGCGCGACGATTAACAATATAGTGTTGTTTGTATATGCAAACCCCGTCGCCGCAAAGGTCAAAAAGAGGACTCCGAGCGGCTTTTGGACGTTGTTGATAGAGATTGCCGAGGAAAGCACCGCCACGTTGAGAATTTGCAGCCTCTTAATTATACCCGAGGAGGATACGGGTACGTTGTACGCTATCTTCCTTATGATCTTCATGATGATATAACTCACCAAAAAGCTGACCAACGGGACTAAGACGGAGGTCAAAATGATCTTTATAAATAGGCTGTTCCAATCCACGGGCAAAAAGCCGAATGCAGCCACCCCCGCGCCCGATATACCGCCGAGCAAGGAATGGGACGTACTGACGGGCAATCTGTTTTTTGCCGAAAACAGACACCAAACGAGACCGCCCAAAACCCCGGCAAAGACAAAGGAGTATGCAAGGTATGTATTTGAGTCAAAGAGCGCGCCGTGTTCGACGGTTTTGCCGATGGTGTTTGCGACCGAAAGCTCCGCACCGAAATAGGTGTAGAGGATAGGCGCGGCAACCGTCGAGATGACGGTGATGACGACGGCGGTCTTGTGCGACATTGCGCGTGTGGCGATACCCGTGGCGATTGCGTTCGCGCCGTCGTTGTAGCCGACAAAGACCGTGTATCCCAAGGTGACAATAATGATAAGTACGACAAAGAAACCCAC
>JAITOQ010000108.1 GCA_031289865.1 Clostridiales bacterium | reverse complement strand
CTCGTTCCGTCGTCGTTTTCAAGTCCGATGAGGTAGTCGGCGGTCACGTTAAAAAAGATTGCAAGCTGTTTGATTGTCTTGATATCGGGTTCGTTGTCGCCGTTTTCCCACGCCGAAACCGTCGTGTTGCGTACGTTTAAAAGCCGCGCCAAATCTTTTTGGAGCAGATTGTTTCCCTTTCGGAGTTCTTTGATTCGTTCCTTGATTTCCATATATAAAAATATATAATAATCCATAAAAAATGTGTTGACATTCCATAGGATATGGATTATAATATAATAAATCCATAAATTATGGATTAAATCAAGGACAAAACGGAGGAAATACGATGGAAAATGTTGGTAAAAGAAGGGGGATTTTTTTGAAATCGGCATGGATTGCCGCGGTTTTTTTGATTGCGGTAGGGATCTTTTTGTCGGTATCGGCGGGAGCAAAGCTTGAAAGCGCGGCGGCGACCGTGGATGATATAACGGTGGTGACGGAAATCAAGGTCACATCAAAGAAAAAGGTAACCTTAGATTATGAGTCGACCTTTACGGGTGCGATTAAAAATAATACGGGCGCGGCGATTACAAATGTCAAATTGACTATCGACGTCAAGACTGCCGTTTTGGGAAAGGTCGGCTCTTATACCGTGACGATTGCGTCGATAGGTGCGGGGGCAACCCATATCTTAAATGCGGCTACGGAAACGAGCGACAATTTTGAAACAGTGACGGGAGTTAAGGCGCAAATCGGGACGGGCGCGTCCTTTTCGCTCCGAAACGTCAGCGGCTCGACGAGCAATACTCCGACGACCCCAAGCACGGGCGGCGGTACGGGCGGCGATGGTGATGAACCTATGGGTGTGGGAGGGATTATAGGAACTATTTTAGGGGTAATTGTCTTTCTTGTAATTCTGTATTTTGTTGTGCGTTTTTTGCGGAGAGTCTTTGGCGGATCAAAAAACCGTACTAAGGTAGTCAACCGCGTTACCGTGAACAACGTCGTCCCGACTGCGTCTTATGACGGCGGCGAGAGTAAGCGCATAGCTTTAGAACGCGAACGGTTAAAGCACGAGTCGGAAATGGACCGCGAACGCTTGAGTCTTGAAAAGGAACGTTTGGAAATGGAGAAGGAAAAGCTGCAAAGCAGTGCGGAATCGGCAAAACCGAAGTTTTGTACATATTGCGGCAGCCAAAACGACGGAGACGCAAAGGTTTGCGGCAATTGCGGAGCGGCGTTTTAGCAACGTGACGTTGCATCCAAATTCGCAACAGACTGATATGAGAGGCATTGCATAAGAGCCCGTTCACCAATTTTTGTTTAAGTCGGTGTCATTCTGAGCGAATGCGAAGAATCTCAAACGATTTCTCTGAATTATATTTAATCGGATTCGATATTATGTTTTTGTGGTCGTACGGCTGACGTTTTAGATTCTTCACTTCGTTCAGAATGACACCCATTTTTTATCCGCAACTATTATCTTGCACAAAAAAAGACCGTTTCACTTGCTTTTACATTTGAAACGGCCTTTTTTCTATTTAACGTATTTTTTCGGAAGATATCCGAGGTTATCTCTTATTATGATAGTCGATGATTTTGTCGGTGACGTTGATTAGGACGTCAAAGCCGTTGGCGACGACCTTATCGGAAAAGCGTGCGGACACGTCGCGGAAGGTGTGGTAGTAGTCGGACGCGACGGGGTCTTGTGCGGCAAAGGTAAATGTGTCGATGCCTTTTTTGTGGAAAGGAGTCGAATCGCAGCCGCCGATAGGGTTGTAGATACGTTTAGGGTCGAGGTTGAGCTCCGTCATAGCGTCTACCGCAAGGTTGCAGAGATCCTTGTTAAAGAAGGTGGTCTGCCAAAGGTCGCCTTGTACGACTTCAAAATGGTCCGCATCCGCGACGGAATCGATATTGACGACATAGGTCTTTCCCTTGATTAAAAGGTCGTCGCCCTCTTTTCCGAAATGCTCCTTGACATATGCAAACGAGCCGCGCAGACCCGCCTCTTCACTCCCAAGCCCCGCAAATACTATGCGGCAGTTGTCGGGGAGAAGTTCGGGATTGGTCTGATAATATTTAAAGACCTCAAGCGCAAGCCCGACACCCGTTAGGTTGTCCATTGCGCCCGGAGAGGCTTTTTTCTTGTTGTAGGAGAGGAAGAGTACGAGCGGAACGGTACCTATCGTGGTGATAATCGGAACGATAGTCAGCCACGCGTGTCCCTCCGAGCCGAGATCATAACCCCCGACGACCTTTATCCACGCTACAACCAAAAAGATGATAGGGGAGAAGATGCCGATGACGGTCAAAGGAATCATTTTTTTAGGGCTGCCGTAAGCGGCGAGGTTCCAATTCCAGCTGGTGTCGATATGCCCCGAATAGATAAGGGTGATATCGTTTTTGCCGCTACGGGCGGGCAGTTCGCAAGTGATATTTGAGGATTTTGCCTTTTTAAAGAAAATCTCAAACCACATTTTGTAACGAAAGACTTGAGGAACGGCGAAAATCCACATAGCGTTGATCAAGACGAGGGAAACGATCCCAAACGCAAGCTCTACCGCTTTTATGTAGGTGAGGAAGTAAAAGATCATCGAAACGATCCCCCAAACTCCGAGAATCGGGATCGAAGCGACACCCGAATGAGGACGGAGAGTGAACTCCTCCTTTTTTGCGTCCAAGCCCGTTTGAAGCTTGACCTCTTTGACGAGCGCATCGGCGGCTTTTTGTTCCTCGATGCTCCCCGGTAGGCGCGGCCCGTGCTTTTCAAACTTTTTGACAAAAGCCATGACGTTTTTGCCCGCGGTTTCTTTGATTTTTGCGTCCATGAGAGTCTCCTTTGTGGTTTTTATTTTATTTTTATTTAATGCAAAATGCAGAATGCAGAATTGCGGATTTATTTAATGCAGAATGATGTCGATTTTTTTATTTGGACACGGGACGATGAAGGAATCGTCCCATACATATACTTTTATCCGCAATTCTGCATTTTGCATTTTGCATTCTGCATTCTGCATTCTGCATTAGCTGAAGATATTAAGCACTGCATTTATAACCCACAATGCCGCTCCTCCGATTAGGATTGCGAGCATCGAGGCGGGTAATTTTTTTTCGTTTTTGTTTGTGCCGAATAGGGTCGGGAGTTCGGTGTTCGCGGTGTTGTTTTCGTTCGCGGCGTTTGTTGCGTTGAGTTCTGTCACAAATTCTTTTGATTCGGGCAAGTCGTATTTTGCGTCAAATTCTGCCGCAAACTCCTTTAAAAACACGCGTTTACCCTTAAAGAGCTTTGCGAGGAAGAGAAACGGCGCGATCAGATCGTGTTTAACGGTTTCATTGAGGTTGAGAGCGGGAGGTAAGGGGATGTTGTCGCGTTTTGCCTTTTCGCGTTCGCCGAGCCGCCTAAAGAGGGGGAGCGCGAGCGCAAGGATTAAATAGCCTACGACTAACCATACCGCGTACATGACGGCGAGTTCCGTAACGGTCAAGTCAAACGGGAATATGATAAACAAAAGCCCGATGATATTGTTGCACGCGTGGAGCAGCAGACCGTAGGCGATACCGCCCGTCGTCACGGCGAAATAGCCGAGGATTAAGCCCAAAAAGAATTGGTGTACCGTTTGTTCGGGACTCGCGTGAACGAGCATAAATATCAAACCCGAAAACAATACGGCAAATAATGAGCCTCTATGCTTTGCACCGCCGATAAAGACGCCGCGAAAGAGAGTTTCCTCCACAAGGGGCGCGATGAGTACCGTCGCCGCCGCCATGAGTAATATACTTTGCCAAGTGTCCACCCCAAAGGTCTCGCCGCCCGTAGGCGTATAGCCCATCAGCATAAACAGATAGACAAACGCGTCCGCAAAAGGTGAAAAGAGAAGTATCGCCCCGATAGAAATCAAGGGGACAAGTAGGACGCGCTTTGTGGACAAGCCGCCGTTTCCGACGAATCGAAAGGTCGAGAAATAATTTTTTTTGCGAAACGCGCCGAGATAGAGAACCCCGCCTAAGAGCATAAAGAGCTGTCCTACCGAAAGAGTAAGAGCGTTGTAGACCGCGCTTTCCGATAAGGGAACCTCTAAGATCAGCTCATAGAGCGCGCCGCCCGTCATGACGACAAGCGAGCCTATGAGTGATAAAAGATACGCGGCAATCAGCGTGACGGAGCTTTCGCCGAGCGATAAAGATTTTAGTTTCATGAGATAGACCCCTTTTTAGGGTTTGGGCGGCACTGCCCGTTAAAAAAAATAATCAACCGACCCGTTGACGTCATTGTCTTTTTGTTTCGGATCGGATTATATGTAAGAAAATCATAAATTATATCGTAATATAATGCGCTATTACTATTATAGAGTATTCGCGGGAAATTATCAAGAGAATTGGAGAAGTTTTTTTAGAAAAATGCTTTTTTTAGGTAAGATAATAAGTTTAATGCAGAATGCAGAATGAAAAATGCAGAATGAAAAATGCAGAATGCAGAATGAAAAATGCAGAATGCAGAATGCAAAATGCAGAATGCAGAATTGCGGATAAAAAGTAGGTGTTATTCTGAGCAGAGCGAAGAATCTTAAACGGTAGCTGTATAACCGCTAAAACAAAAATCGGCTTTTCTTTATTCGGAGAAATCGTTTTAGATTCTTCGCAAGCTCAGAATGACACCTGCTTTTTTTATTCGTCACGTAATGAGACCGAATTACACCGACTTTTATCATTCGTCACGTTTCCTAAATAACCGAAAGAAGGCTTGTTCCGTGCTGTTTTAAGACTTCGACGGCGAGATCGCGTCCGACGACAAAGCCCGATCGGTAAAGGGCTTTTACCGCCGCGTCAAACGCGAGTTCGGGGAGATTGTTTTCTTCGCTTAAGTGAGCGAGGAGGACGCGTTTTGTGCGCGCCGTCACCGCGAGGGACAGAAGCTCTGCGGCGGCGGTGTTTGAGAGGTGTCCGTACCGACCGAGGATACGGAGTTTGAGATGTTCGGGATAACTGCCCTTTAGGAGCATATTTTCGTCGTGATTGAATTCCGCGACGATACAATCGCTCTCTTTGAGGTGAGCGACTAAGCTTTCGGTGATATGCCCAACGTCGGTCGCTACCGAAATCACGGTGCTCTCGTGGGTCAGCCGATAGCCCAAATGGCTCACCGCGTCGTGCGGAATCCTAAAAGGCGCGACGTTGAGGTCAAAAAGGTCAAAGGGCGTTTCGGTTACGGCGGCGACGTTTAGACCCGCGAACCGCCCCTTTAGTATCCCCGCGGTGTAAGTGTGGGCAAATACGGGAACGCCGCTCCCGCAAAAGCCCGAAAGCCCCGCGATATGGTCGGAATGCTCGTGCGTAATAAGTACCGCCGTGATATCCGATAGCCGCACCCCGACGGAAAATAGGCGGTTTTTTAGCTCTGAAAACGAAAAACCCGCGTCGATTAACAGACGGGTTTTAGGAGTTTCTATGTAAAGGGAGTTTCCCTTGCTCCCGCTTCCCAGCGAACAAATTTTCATGGGAATATCATAACGCATTTTGGGGGAAAATGCAAGGGTTTTGTTTGGGCGGAAAAGTTTTTTGAGTTGAGAGTTGAAAGTTGAGAGTTGAAAAGTGAGGATTATTTAGAGAGGCGGTTCGGGGAAATCGATTGAGATTCTTCGCAAGCTCAGAATGACATTTGCTAAAGTTGAGAGTTGAGAGTAGAAAGTTGCGGATAAAAAGAGGACGTATACTAAAAGTCGGGACAGAGCTTATAAATTACGAAAGTTTTTGAAAAGAGTGCAGAGAAAAAATTTTTTCAAAAATTTTGTCTTTGCAACCTCTATTTTTAAATAAAGTTTTTTATAGTACCGGAGATAAGAGCGACTTGCTCCGCGGAGAGTTTTGCAATGTCTTGCGGTTCGACGTTATGTTCACGGAGCGCGTCGACAAACATTTGGAAATGCACCGCGTCTTCGTTGTACAAAACCTTTCGCTTTAAAATATAGTCGATACTGACGTTGAAAAAATCGGCTAACCAAATCAAACTTTTTAATTCGATATCAAATCTCCCAAGCTCCCAATATGAATACGTACTCGAAGAAACTCCGAGCATTTCCGCAATGTCGGATTGGTTGAGGCTTTTTTCTTTGCGGAGTTGTCTTAATCTGTTTTCCATTGCTAAATTATATTTAAACCTTTGAAATTTTTCAATACAATTTAAAAAAAAGCATTGACAAACCAATTAAATTGGTATATAATCTATTTTAGCAAGCTGAGTTGGATTTATTCTGAATAATCCGAAGTGGCTTGAAATAAAAAAATAAGGAGAACGGAAACAATGGCAGTAAAAAATGTAAAAAAGGCGTTAGCGAAATTGCAAAAGAATAGGCATGAAAAACTTGCAACGCTCGACTGTTTATGCTATACTAATATCGAATTTAACCGAGTTTGCGCAAGGAGCTTAATATGAAATCACGAATTGAAGAAATAATGGAGCGGGCAGGAATAGAGCGTAAAAAAAGCGATAAAAAATTAACAAATGCTGAAACGCTTAAGTTTTTTATTGATTCGCCAAGCGTGTACACACCGCTTATATTGTCGTTTGACCCGATTAAAAATTCAAATATTTTATCGGGTTATGAGTTTGCGTATATCGACGCTAAGTCTATTAAGTTAGGTGAATTAGTGGGAACTGATTACGCTACACGAGATTTTTATGCTCCGATTTGGTATCAGGACATGCTTAAAACCAAACTTGTAGTCATTGACAATCTCACACAAATTCCTCATACATGGGACGATAAAGATAATTCCGATTTATCTGACTACGGCGATAAGGCGGTAACACAATCTGATTTTTTATTTCTTTGTCGCCGTGCCGATGAGGGGAAACCGTATACGTTGCTTAATTTCGGCTCGCAATATTTTGTGCCCGACGACACGATGGTAATTATTCTTATAAAAGAGAACGTGAAATATCAACTTGCAGAGCCGATTAGGTCGCGTGTTTCGCAATTTGAATGGAAGGACGAAAAGGAAATTGGGAATTAGGACATACGGTTACACCTACATTTTAAAACCTTGATAAAAAGGAAAAAAGTTTTTTTAAATAACCGTATAGGGGGCTGTTTCAAAATTGAAACAGCCCTTTATCGTGTAGAACAGTTTTTTGAGGGTTTTCATAAAATAGTCAGGTGAACGGGAACCGTCGGCGGTGCCGACTGCCGACGTTTAACCACTCCGTTGGTCTTCAACCACACCCGCTCCCCTTAGGGGAATTTTATGCCGCCTTGATTTGCGAAAAATGGTCTTGCGTGGGGACGAGGAAACCTCTCTTATCAAAATATACAAGGAGTTAGTCATGATAGTAAATCCGAAAACCGTGATTAGGGACGTTTATGCGTTTGTAGAGGAGCAGAGGGCGAGGGGGTACGAGACGGGGATTATAGGGAGGACGGTTTTGGGTAGTCCGATTCCGTACGTCAAAAAGGGCGACGGGCGGTACGGGGAGTCCATGATATTCGGCGCGATACATGCGCGTGAGTACATAACCGCAAGCCTTGTGGTCAAAATGGCAAAGGAATATAAAGGTAAATCAGCGATATATTTTGTCCCGATTGTCGATATCGACGGGGTTGCGCTCGTCACATTCGGACTTGATGCGATCCGCGCTATCGTGCGCCGCCGTCCGCAAGTTTTGGACCCCTCTAACCCGTGTTTTTTTTATCGTTGGTACGGTACGGGGGAGGAACCGCCGCGCTGTAGATTTGAAGGGAAGAACGGGAATTTGTTCGGGACGGGTAACGGATTCGGGATAGGCGCGGAGAACGCTTTGGGCGGTTCTGTAGCGGGAGGGAAAAGCACGGGCGAAGTCGCGGACGGAAGAGTGTATACGGGGGATAGAGGGGGCATTGCCGCCGAATTAGAGAGGGTGAACGGCGGGAGTGCGGATTTTTCGCTGTGGAAAGCGAATATTCGGGCGGTGGACTTAAATGTAAATTTTGACGCGGATTGGGGGACGGGCGCGTCGAACGTCACGTTTCCGTCGCCCGCAAACTACATAGGGCCGTACCCCGAAAGCGAACGAGAAACAAAAGCTCTCGTAAACTTTACAAAACGGCATGACTTTCTTTGCGTTTTGTGTTATCATTGTAAAGGCGAGGTTATCTATTACGGCTACAAAAATAATTTTCCGTATCCCGAATATGCGCGCCTTTTCCAAACCGCCACGGGCTATCCGCTGACCGAAAGCACGGGGAGCGCGGGCGGCTATAAGGATTGGTTTACCGAACAGTTTGACAGACTGTCGCTGACGGTAGAGGTCGGGAACGAAATTCTGTCCTATACCGCGCTCAATGAGGATTTTGACGGGATATATGAGAGGAATAGAGGGGTGGCGGGAGTGGTTGATGAGATAGCTTTGAAGTTGAAAGTTGAGAGTTGAAAGTTGAAAAGTGAGGATTTTTTAAATGCAGAATGCAGAATGCAAAATGCAGAATGCAAAATACAGAATGCAAAATGCAGAATGCAGAATGCAGAATGCAAAATGCAGAATGCAAAATGCAGAATGCAGAATTGCGGATAATTAGATAGGGGATTCGGAGAAATCGTTTGAGATTCTTCGCTGCGCTCAGAATGACAACCGGACTACAACGGACTACAACGGAAGGACACTTGTTTTTTATAGGAGCAAAGCGACACTGCTGAGATTCTTCGCTGCGCTCAGAATGACAACGGACTACAACGGAAGGACACTTGTTTTTTTATAGGAGCAAAGCGACACCGCAATTTTCAACTTTCAACTTTCAACTTTCAATTTTCAACTTAAACAAGTGAAGATATTAAGAGAGGCACGGGGTAAAAAAAAATGGATTTTATGAAAAGAGCGTTATTCTACGCAAAAAAGGCTTATGAGGCGGGCGAAGTACCCGTAGGCGCGGTGGTGGTGCATGACGGGCGAATTTTGGCGGCGGCGTACAACACGATAGAGCGCGACGGGAGCGTCCTTTCTCATGCGGAATTAAAGGCGATAAGCCTTGCGGAAAAAAAGATCGGCGGGTGGCGCTTGAGTGATTGCGACATCTACGTCACACTTGAGCCGTGTCCTATGTGCGCGGGGGCGATCATAAACGCGAGGATTCGCCGGCTGTATTTCGGCGCGTATGACGACAAGGGCGGGAGCGGCTATATATTCGAGCGCGACGGCTACAACCACAAGACGGAATGCACGGGCGGCGTTTTGGAAAGTGAATGTACGGAAATTCTGAAAGGGTTTTTTGCGGAGAGGAGAAAGGGCGGGAAGTTGAAAGTTGAAAGTTGAAAGAGGAAATAGTGCCTACAAACGGAGTTATCCACAATTTAGCTTGCGAGAATTGAAAAAATAAAATTTTTCCTCATTTTTTTTGTCGTATTTTCTTGAAAAACCATGCGTTTAAATGGTATAATAATACCGCTATGCAAAATATACAAGAGATTTGGACGCATGTCCTCGAAACCCTCTCATCTTCATTGCCGCAAGTCAGCTTTGACGTGTGGATCAAGACGCTTACTCCCGTGACGATTACGGGCGATAAGCTGATTTTAATTACTCCGTCGGTGTCCTCGCAAGTACTCGTCACCAAAAAATATTTGGACGATATACGCGCCGCACTCGTCAAGTACGGACACGACCGCATGTACAACGCCGATCTTTCCGATACGGCGGAGTTTTGCGTTACCGACGCGGAGATTATTACGGAAAACCAAAAAGAGGAGTATCTTTCGATTTCGGACAAAGCCGAAACCGAATTGATTGCCGCAACCGCCGAAAAAGCGGAGGGCGGGACGGTTTTCGTTCCGAAATATACCTTTGACAATTTCGTCGTCGCGGAATCAAACCGCTATGTCGCCGCCGCCGCAAAAGCGGTTGCCGAAAACCCCGGCTCAAAGTACAATCCGCTCTTTATCTACGGGGGAGTAGGTCTCGGCAAGACGCATATCATGCACGCGATAGGAAACTATATCAACGAGCATAACCCTAAGCTAAAGGTGCTGTGCGTCCCGACCGAAAAATTTACGAACGAACTCATCGACAGCATACGAAACAACAAGGACAACCGCGAATTCCGTGAAAAATATCGGAGCGCGGACGTACTTATGATGGACGATATACAATTTTTGTCGGGAAAGGCGGGGACGCAAGACGCGGTATTCCATACCTTTAACGACCTCTACCAAAACGGAAAACAAATCATCATGACTTCCGACAAGCCTCCGAAAGAGATTTCTCACCTTGAGGAACGGCTTAGGTCGCGCTTTTTGTCGGGCCTTTTAGCGGATATCCAACCGCCGGATCTCGAAACAAGGGTCGCAATCCTCAAACGGAAAGCCTTGCAAGAAAAATATAACGTCGATCCCGTCGTCATCAATTTTATCGCCGAAAAAGTGGTCAGCAACGTCCGTGAAATGGAGGGACTGCTCTCCCGCGTCGTGTTTTATTCGACGTTGGTCGGCAAGCCCGCAAACAGCTTGACCCTCGCCAACGAGGCGTTAAAGGACTATGTGGACGTCAAAAAGGAGAGCCTTACCGCCTACGATATCATCGACGCTTGTTGCAATCATTTCAATATAACAAAGAGCGAAATGACGGGAAAAAAGAAGAATAAGGAAATAGTCGAACCTCGCCAAATCGCCATCTATATGATCACCGACATGCTCTCGCTGCCGCTCATCTCGATAGGACAGCTCTTCGGCGGCCGCGACCACACCACGATCATTCATGCGCGTGATAAAATCTCCGAACGCTTGAAGTCCGACCCGCGGACAAAGGCGCATATCATAGATATACGGACGTATCTTGAGGAAGTGAAACAAAAGTAGGAAACAAAAAACAACGAACATTTGCTCGTTGTTTTTTAATTGCGGTAGCCGTCACTGCCGTTGCCGCAGCATTACATTTTTGAGTTTGGTTTCGGCTTCTTTTTTAAAGCTTTCGATTTTGCTGAGGGCAAAGTCGGTGACGTCGATTTTGTCGTCCTTTATGAGGGGGGTGAGGTCGAGGGCGAGGCTGACGCCTTTTGAGCGGTCGACGCTGTGTGATTCGGAATAGGTCGCGTTGGCGAGCCTCCGTCCTTGTGTCGCGAGGTCGTAGCGTTTGCCGCCCGTGATTTGGCTGTCAAAGACGCCGAGGAGCGCGGCTAAGAGATTCTCGTTATAGCCCACGTCAAAGGACACCTTTTCGCCGTCGGGAAGCCAATCGAGATTTCGCCAAACCTCGCAACCGTATAGGGATAGCGGTCTGTCGGCTTTTGGAAGCTCTCTTACCGCGCAAATAACCTTTGTGACTACTCCTAAGTGGGTGTCGTGTTTGTCGAGCAGATTGTGCGTGTAGAGGGCTACGGGCTTATGCTTTTTGAGTATCTTGACATAGTCCGCGCTGATTGCAATGTTATTAGGCGATTTGACCGCCGCGCTTTGGTAATTTAAGAGATAGAGAGTTTCGTACTCGCCGACGACGGCGGCTTTTTTTTGCTCGACGCGG
>JAITOQ010000090.1 GCA_031289865.1 Clostridiales bacterium | reverse complement strand
GTCCCGTTTCCGAAAATGCGTCGGGAGGGACACCCGCTACTTTTTTCATAGAGAGGTCTTTGTTTAACTGAAAATATTTTGAGTGATGGTAGACGTCCGCGCTGTCGTAGGATACATATATCGGCGAATCGCCCAAAATATTCACGCCTATCGAATTGACGTATTCCTTGAGCCGAAACCATTGCTTATAAAAAAGATGCTGCTCGAACTTAAAGAACAAAATACGCTTTTCGTACTTCTTTAAAAATTCGCCGTAAGCAGGCTCTCTTTTAAAGCGGATATCCTCGTCCCACTCTTGCCACGGCGTACCGAAAAACGCGCTTTTGAGCGACATATAGGTCGCATAATCCTCAAGCCATTCATGATTTTTACTCTCAAAGTCCTTGATTAACGCGGGGATTTTTTCCTCGTTTAATCCAAAGGCGCGCATGAGTATCTGACGCTTGTTAAATTTGACGTTTTCGTACTCGACATTGTACGGCTGACCGCGAAAAATGTACGGCGAAACGTCGTCGTAAGTAATCAAGCCGTCCTCGACAAGCCCGTACGGGTCTATGTAGAGATAGTTCCCCGCAAACGAACTGTAGCTGTCATACGGCGAATGATTGAGTCCGATAGGATTTAGCGGCAAAATTTGCCACCAATGAAAACCCATCTCCAAAATGTTTTTTGCAAATTCTTTGGCGTAGCTCGAAAAATCTCCGATCCCGAAATCCCCCGGCAGCGACGAGATATTTAAAAGCACCCCGCTTCCTCTGTTTAGCATTGTATACCCTCTTTTTTTTATTTGTCGTTTTAGATTCTTCGCAAGCTCAGAATGACACCTACTTTGTATCCGCAATTCTGCATTTTGTATTTTGCATTCTGCATTAAAAAAGCCTTCGTCAAATTTTCATATCTCCGAGTAAAATAATCTTATTTTTCCTCAAAAGCTCGCTGACCAAAAGCGCGACCGCCGCGGGGATAATAAAAAATAACAGCGCGACCCCTATCCCTATTGTCCAAGGATTTATTCCCGCGTTCGCAGATTCGGTGATAGTATTTATCACGCCGACCAAACCCGACGTTCCCATACCGCCGCCCGCCGCATTGCTGTACAATTTAAAGACGCAAGTCGAGAGCGGTCCGACCACCGCGCTTGCGGCGACCGCGGGCAAAAGGATAACGGGCTTTCTCATCACGTTCGGGATTTGGAGCATACTCGTCCCCAACCCTTGCGAAATCAGCCCTCCTACCTTGTTTTCTCTATAGCTTGCGACCGCAAAGCCGACCATGTGCGCCGCGCACCCGACCGCCGCCGCGCCGCTAGCAAGCAACATACCGTGTATCGCTTCGGGGCTTGCGGTAGAATTCGCCGCGAGGACGGGCGACGCGATAGCCACCCACATTGCCGCGCTGCTCGTCGGCAGGGACAATAAAAGTCCCACGACCACCGAAACGATGATTCCCATCAAAAACGGCTGAAGCCCCGTCGCAATACCGACGGCTTTTCCGACCGCATTCACCGCAATGATAATCGGAGGACAGATCGAGATCGCCACAATCATGCCGACCGCAACCGTGATGAGCGGAAGAAGTATGATATCGAGCTTTGTCTTTCCCGCGACCAAGGACGCGACCTCCGTCGCAATTATTGCCGCAAGGTATGCGCCGATAGGATTACCGGGACCGATCAAGGTGACAGTTATTCCTGCAAGGGCAATATTTGTCCCACCGTATATACCCGCCGCATTATTTATATAAGCCGCGCCCGCAAACGCGCCTATAGTTCCCGCGACCGCCGCCGCAAAAACAATCAGTCGATTCGCCTTTAAGGAGTACGCCACCCCCGCGCCGATCCCCGCGCCCATCAGCATTTTTGCGACGACACCCGCCGCTTGTACGGTTTTTCCTACCGCATTTTCGCCGATCAGTTTACCGATTTGCTCGATAATCGTCCCGATAATGAGCGTCGCGAACAGCCCTTGCGCCATTCCTCCGAACGCGTCGATAAACCAACGCTTTGCCCATTTTTTTAGAGCCGTTACCGCTTGTTTTTGTTCCATTAAAAAAAGCCTCCCCTTGTGTTTTTTATCTTGCGAAAGCCTCTGAAGTCACTTCTTCAACCACAAGCAGGCTTATAAACTGTCATTTTGGAAACAAAAAATCACTCGTATTTTCGACGAATTTCTTCGCTCCCAAAATAACACTTATTCTATAATATTATATTTATTCATTTTTGTCAATGAGTAAAAGGCAAAAACTTAAAAATTTGGAAATTTTTTTTGAAAAATACTTGCATTAGTTGAGAAATCGTGATAAAATGAGAATGAACAATAAATTTGCGAGGTGAATCAAAGATGTTTTCCGATGAAGTCAAAATCGCCCGAACACAGCTAAGCCTCTCTCAACAAGCCTTAGCCCAAGAATTAAACGTTAGCTTTGCCACTATAAATCGTTGGGAGCGCGGACGAACCGAACCCCACCCCGCTATTAGGACTGTGTTTTACAAGTTTTGTAAAAAGAAAGGGGTCAAGTTTAACACGGAAAAAACAAACGGATAAATCTATACACTTAAAAAAAAGACCGTCGCAAAACAATGCGAAGCGGTCTTTTTTTGTACCGAAAATCCTTATCGTATCTTGATATGAATATCCCTAAGCTGTTGTTCGGTGACTGTACCGGGCGCGCCGAGCAAAAGATCTTGAGCCGCGCTATTCATCGGAAACGCGACGACCTCGCGGATATTTTCATTCCCCGATAGTATCATGACTATCCTATCGAGTCCGGGAGCCATGCCCGCGTGAGGCGGCGCGCCGTAGCGGAACGCGTTGTAGAGCGCGGAAAATTTTTCCTCGACGGTTTCCGCGCCGTAGCCCGCAATCTCAAAGGCTTTTAGCATGATATCGGGTCTGTGATTTCTCACCGCGCCGCTTGACAATTCAATCCCGTTACAGACGATATCGTATTGATAAGCCTTGATTTCTAAAGGATTTTTTGTCAACAACGCTTCCATTTCGCCTTGCGGCATAGAAAAAGGATTGTGAACGAACTCTATCAAGCCCGTCTCCTCATTTTCTCCGTACATAGGAAAATCCGTGACAAAACACAATTCATGCCTCGACGTATCCGTCAAATTTAACCGTTTACCAAGCTCCGTCCGAATACCGCCCGCAAGCTTATCCACCTCGCTTTTTTTATCGGAAATGAAAAACAACACGTCGTTCTGCTTGAGATTTAAGCGTTTTACAAGCTCGCGTTTCTTTTCCTCGCTCAAAAATTTGACTATAGGACCTTTGTATTCGCCGTCCGCTACCGAGATATAGCCGAGTCCCTTCATGCCGATAGAGAGCGCGTATTCGAGCATGTTTTCAAAAAACGACTTCGGCATTTTGACACAATTCGGCGCGACTATCCCGCGAACGGGCTTGCCCTTAAACGGTGCAAATTCCACGTCCGCAAAAAAGTCCGAAAGGTCGCCGATTAAAAGCGGATTTCGCATATCGGGCTTATCCGAACCGTACTTTAGCATAGCCTCCGCATACGGAATGCGGCGAAACGGCGGTTTTGAAACCTTTTTATCCGAAAAGTTTTTAAATACGTCGTAGAGGAGCTTCTCGGCAACCCCGAACACGTCCTCTTGCGTCGCAAAAGCCATCTCAAAATCGATTTGGTAAAACTCGCCCGGCGAACGGTCCGCACGCGAATCCTCATCTCTGAAACACGGCGCGATTTGGAAATAGCGGTCAAAACCCGACGTCATCAAAAGCTGTTTAAAAATCTGCGGAGCTTGCGGCAACGCGTAAAACATTCCCTTGTGCTTCCTTGACGGGACGAGGTAATCACGCGCCCCTTCGGGCGACGAGGATGTAAGTATGGGAGTTTGCAGCTCCGTGAACCCCAATTTTTCCATTTTTTTTCGGACAAATGAGGTCACGGCGGAACGGAATACGATATCCTTGTGAACCGCGGGATTTCTTAGATCCAAAAAACGGTATTTTAATCGAACCGCTTCGGCGACGGAGCGCGATTCGGCGATTTCAAACGGCAAGTTTCTTTCTGCAACGCTCAAAATCTGATACCCGTCGGCATTTAGCTCGATCTCTCCCGTCGGAATTTTTGCGTTAAAGGTGTCCGTGTCACGCTTTTTTACAACGCCAGAAACCGAAATAACGCTCTCTTTTCCGACCTCTTTTAAGACCGTATCGTCATGAAATACGACTTGCGTCACCCCGTAATGATCTCTCAAATCAATAAAAACCACGCCTCCGTGGTCGCGGATCGTATCGACCCAGCCCGCAAGACTGACGGCTTGTCCGACTTGCTTTTCTCTCAATTCTCCGCAATGATGGGTTCTGTACATAATGTTTTCCTCTCTTTTTACTTTTTTATCCGCATAGTATTCTAAATAAAGCCGTTTTTCATAGTACTCTATTGCTTGTAATACTATATGTGTTTATGCTCTTTGCTTTTTTCGGGACGATGAAAGCATCGTCCCATACATTTTGTTTTTTCAGGACGATGAGGGCATCCTCCCCTACATGACATCTGTTTTTATCCGTAAACTCAACTTATACAGCCGACGTTTTAGATTATTCGCAAGCTCAGAATGACAACGACCTTTTCAACTTTCAACTTTATTTTTATCCGCAACTCTCAACTTTCAACTTTCAATTTTCAACTTTTCCAAGCTCTTCTATTAAAACGCTCTGTATCGTCTGCGCAAGCGCAACTCCCTTTAATCTCCGTGAGCACTGCCCCATAAAAAACCCGACGACCTTCGTATCTCCGTCCCTATATTGTCCGACGGCTTTAGGGTTTTCCGAGAGGACTTGCTTGACGGTTTCGCGTATCAGCGCAATGTCTTCTTTTACGATTAGATTCTGTTCTTTTAAGACCGTATCGAGCGGCTTTCTTTCGGTAAACATACCCTTGATTGCCGCCTTTAGTCCGTTGCCCGTGATTTCATTCTTTTCCGCAAGGGAGAGTGCGCGGACTAATTCCCGTGCTAAAATCGGGATACCGTTTCCGCTTTCCGCATTATAGTGGCGGAGCAATTCGCCCTTGACCGCATTTAACGCGGCGATCGGGTTTGCGCCGAGCGCGACGCATTCGTCATAAAAATCCGCGACGGTCTTATTCTCCAAAATCACGTCCGCGTCGACAGCGCCGACACCGTACCCGATATAGCGCATGAAGCGCGCAGACGGCGGTTCGGTCAACGAATCCTTTATCCGCTCTATATCCGCGTCGGTGAGCGCGAGCGGCAAAATATCGGGGTCGGGAAAATATCGATAATCGTGCGCGTCCTCTTTTGACCGCATCGAAAAGGTTTCGCCCGACGATTCGTCGAACCGCCTCGTTTCTTGTACCACCTTGCCGCCCGAATTTAAAACCTCAGCTTGCCGTTCGACCTCGTACTCTATGGCTTTTTTGATAAACTTAAAGCTGTTGAGATTTTTGATTTCCGTACGCGTACCGAGCTTTTGGCTTCCTTCGGGCATAATTGAAATGTTTGCGTCCACCCTA
>JAITOQ010000021.1 GCA_031289865.1 Clostridiales bacterium | reverse complement strand
CAAAACGCCTCAAAAGTGCGTTCAGCAAACGGCTTGCTTTCATTTATCCTTGCTCGCCTTGCTTCGGCTTTGTTGTTTTAACTTGCAATTCGCATTAATAGGTAATAAGTGCGGATAATTAGAGATGCGATTCGGAGAAATCATTTGAGATTCTTCACTTCGTTCAGAATGACACATGCTTTTTATTATTCGGATACGGGACGATGAAGGCATCGTCCCCTACGAAAGACGCTTGCCTTTTTATTCAGATTACGGGCGACCGAGGATGGTCGCCCCTACAAGAGAACACCTACTTTAAAATCCGCAATTCTGCATTTTGCATTAAAAAAATCCGCGCTTTTCAACTTTCAACTCTCAATTTTCAACTTAAAATCCGCATCTATTACTTATTATTACTCGCTTTCCTCTCCGCTCTCACTCGCCGAACCCATGCAAAAAAGCCTTCTCTCCCCTTTCTGACTCCGTATATATTGTCGTGAATCGATGCGGTTTCTTTGACATTCTGCAACGCTTCTTCAAAAACGCGATGTTCGCGCTGATACCGTCCGGCGATTATGCCGCGTCTGCGTTCTTCCTCTTCCTTTTTGTGGGCATTGTTCCGCTCGATTACCTTTTCAAGACTTATAAAAAGCGGTTTGCAATTCTTTTTATATATGTAGCGGAGATCGACGCGTGAACGTATCACCGTACGGTTGATTTGTTTGCGCGGCTCCATAAGGGGGGCGTCGGGCGAGTATGCTCCGTCTATTACGGCGTCCTTAAAAACCCCTTTATGTAGATTTGATTTGATGATTTTGACGTGTTTTTTGTCGTACTCGTTACGCTTTTCGCGCCGTTCCTCCCGCTTGTCCTCTCGCGTAACTCCGTCCAGCAATCTGTCTATGTAGCTGTCGTTGGTCTCTTGCACCAAACCGCTTTTCAGCATTTGCTTTAAATCGTTGTATGTCACAAAGCTTGAAATCGTGATGAATACCGAAAGCTTTGCAAATCTATCGGGCTTTAATCCGACGGTCAGTCCCATGAGCGCAAAAACCGCGTCCACTATATAGATAGCGAGAGATGCGGCGGAGCTCGTCAAAATGAGGATATTCAGCGCAACCATGCCGAGAGAAAGCGCGAAAAACAACAAATTGTGTTTTGCGTGAGAAAAAAGCCCCGAAAACGAAAAGATGAAAATCCCGACAAAAAGGAGATTGATTATCGACCCTACCTCGTGAAAAATCGAGAGATACGAAAACAGCCCGAACAGCAGCGAAACCATGAGATAGGAAACGCGCACTTTAATTGAAACCTTTTGAAGAACGCGATCAATCTCGTCGAGAGTAATCTCGCCGAACAGCATTCCTTTTTTGTCGTTTACGCTCCGAAGCACCACACGTTTGTTGGTGATATAGAAATTCGCGTTCCGCTTTTTTTCGGAATCAAGAATTTCCAAATTTCGGAAAGTCATAATCGGCGTTTCGTCTTTTCGTAAAAAGTTTCTTTTTGCCATTTTTCCTCGCGATGCGTTTTTTGTTTCACTCTAAGCATCGTAATTTGTAAGGATATTATTATATCACATTATCATGCGAATTGCAAGTCAAAAATATATTTAAAAAAAGCGGACAAACGGCGCGGTATTGCTTCAAGTAAAAATTCTACCATTTTATCGGCTCGATTCCGTTCTTCTCCAAAAACGCATTCGTCCTCGAAAAGGGCTTTGACCCGAAAAAGCCGTTGTAAGCCGACAGCGGGCTTGGGTGCGCCGACTCGATAATAAGATGCTTAGGGTCGGTAATCAAGGGCTTTTTGTCGCGTGCATTCCGTCCCCATAGGATAAAAACCACGGGCTTTTCGCGGGCGTTTAGAGTCGAAATCACCTTGTCCGTGATTCCCTCCCAACCCATGTTTTTGTGACTGTTTGACTGTCCTTTGCGTACGGTCAAAACCGCGTTTAGGAGCATAACTCCCTCCCTCGCAAGATATTCGAGACAGCCGTCCGCGGGCAGCTCACGTCCTATGTCGTCACGCATTTCCTTAAAGATATTGCATAGCGACGGTGGCATTTCTATCCCCTTTTTAACCGAAAAGGACAGACCGTGAGCCTGTCCTTCGTTTATGTAAGGGTCTTGCCCCAAAATGAGGGCTTTTACGTCGTTGTAATCCGTAAATTTAAACGCGTTAAAGATATCGTGCATGTCGGGATAGACGGTATACGAGCCGTATTCGCTCTTTAAAAACTCCCTCAGCTTGAGGTAAGCGGAGCCGCTAAAGTCCTCAGAGAGGAGTTGATCCCAATTGTTTCCGATGTACACCATTTTGAGAACCTCTTTCGTCTTTTAAAAAATGCTTCTATACCTTATTTTTCTGATTTTTTCCGTCGTTCAAATACAAAACCGACGGGTTTTTTCCATCGTTTAAAAACGAACCCGATTGTCCCTTGTCGTCGTCCTTTTTCATTCCTTGCAAAAGGACGTTCATTTGAGAGACAAACTCCTTGTTGTCCTTTGTACGGGTCATGATACCGAGGAGCTTTTCGGTCGTATCGGCGGGGTCGCCGTTAGACAAAAACTTGCGGATTCCCCACATCGCGTCCATCTCCTCTTGATTTAGGAGCAAATCCTCTCTGCGCGTACCGCTGCGGTTGAGATCGAGTGCGGGAAATATCCTACGCTCCGACAGCCGTCTGTCTAAGTGGATTTCCATGTTTCCCGTACCTTTAAACTCCTCATAGATCACGTCGTCCATACGGCTGCCCGTATCGATAAGCGCGGTGGCGATTATGGTCAAGCTTCCTCCGTTTTCGACGTTTCGCGCCGCGCCGAAAAACTTTTTAGGTCCTTGCAGCGCGGTCGGATCTATACCGCCGCTAAGAGTCTTTCCCGACGGAGGAACGGTGTTGTTGTAAGCACGCGAAAGACGGGTCAAGCTGTCCAGCAAAATCACGACGTCGCGTCCGAGTTCGATCTGCCGTTTCGCCTTGTTTAGGACGATTTCCGCCGCCATGATGTGATGTTCGGGCGTTTCGTCAAAGGTGGAATACACGACTTCGCCCTTTATCGAACGCTGAATATCAGTAACCTCTTCGGGTCTTTCGTCAATCAAAAGCACCATAAGGAGCACATCGGGATAGTTCACCGAAATCCCCTTCGCTATTTTTTTGAGGAGCATGGTTTTGCCCGCCTTAGGCGGCGAAACTATCAAGCCGCGCTGTCCCTTTCCGATAGGCGAAATGAGGTCGATCATCCGTATAGCAAAATCGTTTTTGCTGTCCTCGCATTCGAGGGTGAATTTTTCGTCGGGAAAAATCGGTTTCAGCTCGTCAAAGAACGGACGCTTGACATACGACCCTTGCGGCGAAACTCCGTTTATCAAATCGACAATGACCATAGCGGGCTTGCCGTCGGTATTGATTCGGCATTGCCCCTTAATGACGTCTCCGTTGCGAAGCCCCAATTTTTTGATTTTTGAGTTGTGAATATAGGCATCCATCTCGTCGTATTCGCAATTTTTTACGCGAATAAAGCCGTATCCCTCCGGATGAATATCCAAAATGCCCTCGCGGATTTCAAAATCCTCCGGAAGCCGGTCGATAGTAGTCCCTTGTTCTCTCAAAACCGTCGTTCTCTGCGGCATATTTTCGTACTGCTGCGTGCCGCGAAAATCTTTCGGGCTACGCTCCATGTCGTTGCGGACGCTATTTGACCTATCGATAAAAATGCTCGGATTACGGGGCGGTCTGCCGCGTCTTGTTTCACGCTCAGACGGCTCCGCGTCTCCCGACAAAATCGCCAAAACCGCGTCTACCAATTCGCCCTTAGAAAGGGTGGTCGGCGAGGCAATCCCCGCTTTGCGTGCGGCAAGCCTAAGCTCAAAAATCCCCTTTTCCGCAAGCTTTTCCAGATTGAGGTCGCTCTCCGTCCAACGCAGAGTCTCTAAAATCTCTTCTTTACTCATGTGTCCTCCACTTTTTAATTCTATTCAAACCCTATATAAAATATTCGCATCTATTATTTCTCGTTCATCTTACCTATCAATTCTTCAATCTTTCCGATAGGCTCCAAAAGCGCGCTGACCGACTTGTTTTGGTTGCAAGCGGAGATGATATAGGCGATATATTTGGATAAATCCGCTTCGATATACCACGGTCTCGTATGCAATTCCTCTCTCGTATACGAAAGGTTTGTCGAGATGACGCCCTCGATATAGCCCTTTTCGTATGCCTCGTCAAAGTCCGCAAGCCCGTGCGTAAACAGCGCGTATGTCGCCAGCATAAAGACGCGGTTTGCGCCGCGCTCCTTGAGGGCGGTGGCGAGGTGAAGCATAGACTCGCCCGTCGCTATTATATCGTCGGCGACAAAGACGTCCATTCCCATGACGCTCGACCCGATATATTCGTGAGCGACGATAGGATTGCGCCCGTCTACCACGGTGGAATAGTCGCGTCTCTTGTAAAACATTCCGAGATCGAGTCCCAAAACCGAAGCATAATAGATATTACGTCCCATTGCGCCCTCGTCGGGGCTGACAATCATGCAGTGATTTTTGTCGAACGCAAAATTGTGATACTTTTTGTAGAGTGCCTTCATTATCTGATAGGTCGGGAAAAAGTTGTCAAAGCCCATGAGCGGGACGGCATTTTGTACCCGCGGGTCGTGCGCGTCAAAGGTGATAAACTCCTTTACACCCATCGCGTGAAGCTCTTGAAGCATCATGGCGCAATCGAGAGATTCGCGTGCGTTTCGCCTATGTTGCCTCCCGCCGTACAGCATGGGCATGATGACCGTGATGCGTTCGGGCTTTCCCCCCGCCGCCGAAATCACGCGTTTGAGGTCTGCAAAATGCTCGTCCGGCGACATGGGGACTTCGCGGTCGTACAGCTGATAGGTACAGCGGTAGTTTCCAACGTCCGCGACGATATAGAGGTCAAGTCCGCGTACCGTTTCGGAAATAACCGCCTTTCCGTCACCCGTCGTAAAGCGCGGAAATTTTGCGTCGATCAAAAAGGTCTCTTTTAGGGCAATCTTTTTGCGCGAGCTTTTCACCTTTTGGTTGTACCACTCGACCAAAAACCGATCTACCTTTTCTCCGAGGGCTTTCGCTCCCGGCATTGCGATGATTCCTACCGGATGGGAAGGAACGTCTAAATCAAAATAGTCTGTAAAAGGTGTCATAACTTCTCCTCGTATAAAAATTGTT
>JAITOQ010000249.1 GCA_031289865.1 Clostridiales bacterium | reverse complement strand
TTTTCCTTTAGGAGATACCGCGTGAGATCTCTGCCGTATTTTCCGAGGTCGCCCGTTATAATGAGGTCGTAATACGACGGTTCTATCCCGCGCTCTTTAAAGTGAGTATAGATACATTCGGCGGCGGCCGGTGCCATTGCCGCGCCCATATTATTCACGTCGATAATTCCGAGATCGGTGATTTTTCCGAACGTCCCGCCCGTCAAGCGTGGTCCTTTTCCGTCGGCGGAGAGAATGATTGCACCCGCTCCCGTCACCGTCCATTGCGAAACGGGAGGACGCTGATTTCCAAGCTCTAAGGGATAACGGTATTGCCTCTCCGCCGTGGAAAAATGACTGCTCGCAGAGCAAACCAACCGTTCCATAAATTCCCCCGATATCAGCATACCGCCAAGCAAAACCGCCTCGCCGAATGTCGCGCACGCGCTGTAAAGCCCCAAAAACATCGCGTTGTGACCGCGTGCCGAAAAGCTTGACGCTGTGATTTGATTTGAAATATCACCGCTTAAGATCGCGTCGATTTGCTCAAAGGAAAATCCCGCGTTTTTTACCGCGTTTTCCATTGCGGTTTTGTGGATTTTGCACTCGGCTTTTTCATAGGATTTTTCGCCGAACGAATCGTCCTCAAGCTTCACTTCAAAATAATCCCCAAAATTCCCTTTCGCCTCTTTCGGTCCGACGATAGACGAAGTGCCGATAATATAGGGGGGATTGTCGAATACATAGGTTTGATTTCCCACACGCTGCATATTGTTTTTTTCCTTTTTATTTAAATAATCGTATGTTACTTTATGATGATAAGTTTAATCAGACCCGCTATCACCGATAAGGCAATCCCAAATACGATCACGGGTCCCGCTATGGTAAAAAGCTGCGTACATACGCCGAATATTACACCCTCGCGGTTGTGTTCCATCGCCGACGCCGTAATCGAATTTGCGAATCCCGTAATCGGTACGATAGACCCAGCACCCGCTTTTCGCCCAAGCTTATCATACAACCCGAACGCAGTGAACAGCGACCCCAAAAAGATCATCGTCATCGTCACATACGACGCGAGGCTTTTTCCCTCTAACCGAAATCCCGCTGCAAATATGTCCTTTATCGCCTCTCCGACACAGCAAATCAGACCGCCTATGATAAAAGCCCACACCATAGTTTTTAATTTACGCGTTTTGGGCGCGGTCTTTTCTACAAATTCAGGATACTCGTTTTTGTTCATGCTTTTCCCTCATCGTTTCGGATCTTAAAGGCGGAAAAAAAATCTCTTTGTCCTCGATATTGTCTACAAAATCAAAAAAATCCATATAGCCACCGATCCTTTTTAATGTTTTGTACTTATATTGTGGATAATCAAGGGATTTTTTATACGCCCTTTAGGGAAATTAATGCAGAATACAGAATGCAAAATGCAGAATGGCGGATAAAAAAAAGACGGGTGTCATTCTTCGCTTTCGCTCGGAACGACACCTACCTTTTTATCCTTACTTATTACCTATTACTTATTACCTATTTTATACAACAATTCCAACGGAATAAAGATAAAATCTTTTATGGCGCGGACAATGATACTCAACGCGTCATAGTAACTTCCGTTTTTAAAAAACAGCGTCGCAAACGAACAAAGCGCAAGCGTATAGAGAAAGATTTTCCCGCCGTCGTTTAGGGCGCGGAGCGTACGGTTTTTTGGGAAAAGCCGCCGAAGCGCGGTGAAAATTTCGAGGTTTGGCAAGGGCAAAAGGTTGAGTGCAAAGCTCAATGCACTCGCGGAAAACAGCGCGTAAAACAAGTCGTGCGCGCCTCCGCTCTTGATGAAAAATTGAAGAGAAAAAAACAAAAATGCGGACAGCGCGTAAAAGAACAGCCCGCCTAAAAGCGCGAGAATAAATTTATATTTTTTGTTGAAGTCCTTTTCAATCAAAGCGAATTTTCGGGAAAAATCGTCAAACCCGTAACCGCGAACGAGAAAAAGAGCCGCGCCTAAGGGGTTAAAATAAGACCACGCTAAGGACAACCGATACCGAAAATGCTTCGCGCCGAGCAAACGGTAAAAAAACGTCGTAAAAAGCGGCTTGCAAAACGCGATATAGATAAGTGCTATGATATGATATAAAAAGATCATAAATTCGACCCTTACATTATTGTTTTCCGTGCATAGTATTCTGTTTTATGGGGGTTTTATAGAATACTCTACTCCGCATAGTATTCTACATTCTGCGTTTTTTAACGATGTGAGAAATCAACGTGTTTGATGATTTCCGCGATGGCGGCGTCCTTTCGCTCTTGAAAGACCGCGTTGTTATGTGCAAAGAGATTGTCGCCGCGAGTGTCTATAGAAACTATGAGTGGACCGAATTCCTTGACTTGCAATATCCAAAACGCCTCCGGCATTCCGAAATCCTCCCACTCTACGCCCAACACCTTTTCGACGGCGGCGGCGGCTGTCACCGCACAACCACCGGGGAATACACAATGGAGAGCTTTGTAGGTCTTGCAAGCGTCCGCGGTCTTTTGCCCCATGCCGCCCTTTCCTATAATCAGCTTTACTCCCGTTTTTTGGATAAATTCTTTTTCGTAGACTTCCATTCTCCGACTTGTCGTCGGACCCGCCGCAATGATTTCATAGCCGTGCTCACTGTCGCCCGCGACGATAGGTCCGACATGCATGACCGCCGCGCCTTTTAGGTCAAACGCGGGCAAACGATTCCCCTCTACCACGCGCCTATGCCCGTCGTCACGCGCCGTACCGACGACACCGCTTAAATATATGATGTCGCCCGTTTTTATATTCGCAATATCCCCGTCGCTTATCGGCGTCGTCAAGATTTTTTTCATGCTTATTTTTCTCCTTTGACATCCACATTTCTATCCAACGTAACGGAGCCGCGGCGGGTTGCCCAACAGCCGACGCTTAGACCGACCGCAATAGTTGCGGGGTGGTGGGCGGCGTATTCGATATTGACGCCCGTCACGCTTGAATTTCCCGACATGCCGAGCGGTCCGATCCCTATGTCGTTGAGACCTTTTTTTATACGCTCTTCCATGTCACGCGCTTTTGGATTTGGGTTAGAAGTTCCGAGAGGGCGCAAGAGGGCTTTTTTGGAGAGAGCCGCCGCCGTCGGCGCACAAGTCCCTATCCCTATCCCGACGATTAGCGGAGGACAAGCGTTTACCCCCCATTCGACTATCGTGTCAAAGACAAATTTTACAACCCCCGCATACCCTTCGAGCGGCATTAACACCTTTGACCTACCCGCAAGCGAACAACCGCCGCCCGCCATGTAGACCCCTACCGTGAGGTCGCTTGACGCGGGGACAATTTCCCACTCCATCCACGGCGCACGCGTCCCGATATTGTCGCCCGTATTGCGTTCCTCAAAGGTTTCGACGACGTTGGGTCTGATCGGAATCTCCTTTGTGGCGCGCCTAACCGCGGCTTTTATAGCGTCCTCCACGTCGTCAAGATACGGAAATTTTGTCCCCGCCTTTATGAAAAATTGCAGCGCGCCCGTGTCTTGACAAATCGGACGGTTCATTTCTTTCGCTCTTTTTACGTTGTCAAAAATCGACCCGTACAGCTCCTTTGCAAGCGCGGAGGTTTCGTTTTTTTCCAATTCCTTTAACGCGGAATAGACGTCCGTCGGCAAATTTATCGAGGAGTCGTAAATCAAGCGGTATATTGCGTCGGACAGCTTTTGACGCGGTTGGTCCGGTGAGGAGTTTTTCAATTTTTTTATCCTTTTTTGCGAATTCGGAGAAATTGTTTTAGATTCTTCGCAAGCCCAGAATGACACCCGCTTGACGAATGCGTGTGACATAGACTTAGACTCCGCAATTTTCAACTTTTAACTCTCAATTTTCAACTTCAAACACGCCACCGTTTCTATATGTTTTGTATTGGGAAACATGTCGTAAGGAGTGACCGAAACGATGGTGTAGCGTTCCTTTAGGAGAGAAATGTCACGCGCAAGCGTTGCGGGATTACATGAAATATAGACGATTTTTTCGGGGAGCGCGAGCTTTAGCGCGTCGATTACAGCTATTTCACAGCCTTTGCGAGGCGGGTCGAGTACGACCGTGATTTTTTTGTCCGCAAGGTTTTTTATGAGCGGCGGCAGGAGCTTTGCCGCGTCGCCGCAGAGGTTTTCGACGTTTGAAATCCCGTTGTCTTTCATGAGCCGTTCCGCGTCGGAAACCGCGTCGGAAACGAGTTCTATACCGTAAGCTTTCACCGCGTTTCGGGACAAAAGCGCGGTCATAAGTCCGCTCCCCGAATACGCGTCGATTATGATTTCCGCACCCTTTGTCAGACCCGATACCTCGCGGTAAATCATGCTCCTCACCTCGTCGTTGACTTGCAAAAACGAGAGCGGCGAAACCGATGCGCGAATACCTTCGGCGGTGTAGACGGCACGCGGATCTCCGTACAGAGTCCGTATAGTGTCGCCCAAAATCACGTTTGTATTTTTGGTGTTTACGGAAATATGTAACGAAAAATCCTTGATAGAGTATTCTATAAAACGCACTAACTCGGAATACTTCGGGAGGTTTTGCGCGTTTATGACAACCGTCACCGCAATGTGTCCGTCGATATTCCGCGCCACGAGATGTCTTAAAATCCCCTTGCCCGTCCTCTCGTCGTACGCCGAAACCCCGCAAAACTCCGCGTAATCGCGCACCGCCTTTATCACCGCGTCCGCCCATTCGCCGTGCAAAAGACAGCGCGTCATATTTACGGGCGAATGCGAATCCTTTTCATAAAAACCGACGATAAGCCGTCCGTTCCGCTCCGAAATCGGCATTTGTAATTTGTTTCGGTATCCGTATTCCTTTGCGCCGTAACGTATCGGAAAAAACGGTATGGACTCGCCTTGAAAAAACTTTTCAAAGGTGGTTTTTAGTATCCTTTCTTAGTGCGACAACTGTCTTTCGCGGCTTAAATGCTGCGCGACGCAACCGCCGCATTTCATAAAGTGAATACAAGGCGGCTTGACGCGGAAAGCCGACGGAGTCAAAACCTCCGTGCATTCGGCGAAAAGACAGCTCTTACCCGTGTGAGTGATGCGCGCATTTATGCGTTCGCCTTCGTCGCAAAACGGAACGAAGACCACGCGGTCGCCGCTCCGCGCAACGCCCTCTAAATTACAGCCGATATCGACTATGGAGAGTTCGGTAAGATTATTCGCTTGACGTTTTAGATCTTTCGCTTCGCTCAAGATGACACCTGCTTTTTATTCGTTATCTACCGTATTCTACAGCAAAGGACACACGCTTTTTTTTGTTGATTACGCTTTATTCAAAAAACGCGTTATAGATTGCGTTGATACCTTTTTCGTAATCGTTCGTATCGACCGCGACGATGATATTCAGCTCACTGCCGCCTTGATCAATCATGCGGATATTGATTTCATTGTCGGCAAGCGCGGAGCAAACCTTTGCCGCCGTACCTTTCCGCTTTAGCATTCCGTGACCGACTACCGCAATCAAGGACAAACCGCTCACAATATTGATTGCGTCGGGTCTGACCTCGCTCGATATCTCACACAACAAATCGCTCGGCGACTTCATTTCGCTGTCCGCGACGACGATACTCAATGTGTCGATACCCGTCGGCATGTGCTCGAAGGAAATAGCGTGCTTTTCGAGAACGGAAAGCACCTTGCGCACAAAGCCGATTTCGTTATTTAACATGGATTTTTCGATATTGATGACCGAATATCCGCGTTTACCCGCAATACCCGTGATAGTCTTGTCGCTCTTCGGCAGATCGACGTACGGCATAATAAGAGTGCCGTTCTTTTTTTTATCAAACGTGTTTTTTACGTTGATCGGAATCCCCGCTCTTTTGACGGGAAAAATCGCCTCGTGATGGAGGACGCTCGCGCCCATGTACGACAGCTCGCGCAATTCTTTGTACGACAGCTTATCGATCAGCTTCGGGTTTTTTACGACACGCGGATCGGCTGTCAAAAAGCCGTCCACGTCCGTCCAATTTTCGTACAAATCCGCGTCTACCGCGCCCGCGACAATCGAACCCGTGATATCCGACCCGCCGCGTGAAAAGGTCACGACGTCGCCCTTAAGATTTGAACCGTAAAAGCCGGGAATCACGGCATAGACCTTTCCCGCGAGTGCCGCCGCCGTGCGTTTTTCTGTGAGGGGCATATCAAAAATATTGCGTTCGTCAAACTTGACGATATCGCGTGTATCGACGAACGAAAAGCCGAGATATTCGGCCAATACGACCGCGGCAAGATACTCGCCGCGTGACGCCGCATAGTCCGCGGACGTTGATTTTTTGATCTCATCACGGATTTCGCCGTATTCCTTTTTGAGCGAAAACGAGAGTCCGAGATCGCTTATAATCCCGTCAAAACGCTCCTCGATTTTTTTAAAAACCTCCGAAAAGGCTTTTTCATCGCGCCTTAGCTCGTAAGCCTTGTAGAGGAGATCGGTGACTTTTTCATCCTCTTTAAACCGTTTACCGGGAGCGGAAACCACGACGTATTTTCGCGACTTGTCGCCGTGCACAATATCCTCGACAATCCTTATCGACGCCGCGTCAGCCATAGACGTACCGCCGAACTTGCATACCTTTAACATAGTCACCCTCAAATAATAAATTTCTTTTTCTTAGACGGAGAGCTTTTAATCTCCGCACGTTTTTCCTCGAAGCCCTTTCTACCAAACAGCGCGTAAGTCGCGTTTTTGCCCTCTTCTACACCGGGTTGATTAAATGTGTCGATGTTGAGCATTGTGCCGAGATAAGCGGTTTCGATTTGAAAATACATGATGAGCTGCCCTATCGTATACTCGTTGACCGACGGGAGGATAATCGTATGATTGAGTCGGTTTGCACGTTGGA
>JAITOQ010000160.1 GCA_031289865.1 Clostridiales bacterium | reverse complement strand
GTGTTTTTTAAAGACGCGGGCAAGGCTTTCCGAATTTTGCTAATCACGGACACGCATTTCGGATTCGGGCTTTTTTCCAAAGCCGCCGATACAAAAGCCGAACGCACAATCCGTGCTCTTGTCGAAAAAACCAATCCCGATTTGATTGTGATAAACGGGGATTTGGGCTATCCGATCGCGCTTTTTTCGGGAACAAACAACAACGGAAAGCAAGCGAGGGAAATATCAAAAATCATGGAAAGCCTGTCGATTCCGTGGACGTTCGTATTCGGAAACCACGATGTGGAACGGATTTCGCGAAACACAAAGGACCAACTTGCCGACATCTATCTCAAAGGAAAAAATTGTTTGTTTCAAAAGGGAAGTCCGAATATCGACGGCATAGGAAACTACACGATCAACCTCAAAAACGAGGACGGCGGCTACAATACCGCGCTTGTGTTTTTGGACAGCAACCGCTATTTGTCAAAGGGTTTTTACTCCGGATTCGACCATGTACACGACAATCAAATCGAATGGTACAAGTCGGAAATCACCGCGCTTTCTCAAAAAGTCGGCGGTATAGTACCGTCGCTTATGTTCTTCCATATCCCGATAAAGGAGTTTAAGGACGCATGGGAAAAGTGCTATAGCGGCGATAAGAGCGTCGCATATCATCACGGCTTTGTCGGCGAAAGGGACAACTATTTCGGCTATCCCAAAACCCTCGAAACCCATATTTTTGACGAGGTCCTAAAGCTCGGCAGCACAAAGGGGATCTTTATGGGACACGACCACCTAAACACTCTGTCCTTGACCTACCGAGGCATACGTCTCACATACCCCATGAGTATCGACTATCTCGCATACCGCGAAATAGCAAAAAAACATACCCAACGCGGCGGTACACTCATCACGATAGACGATAGCAGCGGATTTGAAATAGAGAATATTCCGTGCAGCTTTTCATAACCAAAGATTTTTCCGAAAAGTGATATAAAAAACACAAAAATAAAAAACTTTTTGTAAAGAGTTGCGTAAAATTAAAAAAAGAAGTAAAATAATATAAAGACAAAATACAGAGTTCGGAAAAACCCCAAATTTTTTTTGCGGAGAGGAAGTAACTTATGACATTCGGCGATTATTTAAAAAACATTAACCTTACGGTGATCTTTGATCTCCTGCTTGCCGCTGTGGTCGGCATTTTAATCTTTTTGTTTTTTTATCGAAAAAACAGCTTGAATATAGCGTTGATTGTCGCGGGGGTAATCGTTCTATACCTCGGAGTTTCGGTGCTAAACGCTTTTTCCGATAAAAACGCGTTTTACTTGTCAAAGACGATTTTACAATTCGTTTTGTTTTTTATCGCGCTCGTTATCGCGGTAGTTTTTCAATCGGAATTTAAATCCATGCTGGCGCGTATCGGAAAGCCGCAGACGCATGAGCAGGTCTATCATTCGACGGACGACGAGTTATTACAAGTGGTAGGCGAGATAGTCAAGGCGGCGCAAAAATGTTCCAAAAACGACATAGGCGCGCTCATCGTCCTCACAAAATCCGCGTTGCCCGATATCATCACAAACAGCGGCGTTCTCCTAAACGCCTTGATTTCCGCACCCCTCATAGAGAGCATTTTTAACAAATACTGTCCGCTCCACGACGGCGCGCTCGTCGTAAAAGGGAATCGCTTGATTGCGGCGGGCTGCTTTTTGCAAATCTCACAAGAGATTAAAATCGATAAAGAATTAGGTACGCGCCACCGCGCCGCTCTCGGTATTACGGAAATACGTCCCGACGTCCTCGCGGTAGTCGTCAGCGAAGAGACGGGTATTATCTCGATCGCCCAAAAAGGTCAAATCAAACGCTACATCACAAGCGAAATTCTTCATCAAGAATTAGAATCCTTTTACGGCATAGCAAGAGTGAATGCGGGGGCGCGAAAACAACAGAGATAAAGCTTGTGTCATTCTGAGCTTGTGAAGAATCCAAAACGATAACGATTTACTTACAAAGAGGTGCATCATGGATATCATAAAAATCCCCGAAATACTGCTCCCAAAAAAGGGAACGGACTATTCAAAATGGTCGGCGATAGCTTGTGACCAATTCACTTCTGAAAAAAGCTATTGGGACGACGTTGCGGAGATCACTCGCGGCGCGCACAGTACCTATCATATCACGTTTCCCGAAGTGTTTTTGGGCGGTGACGAGGGGGAGCGGATTCGGAGTATAAACGCTGAAATGGAGCGTTATATTCGGGAGGATTTTTTTGAGCGTATCACAGACAGCTTTATTCTGACCGAACGTACGACCAAATATACCGACGTGCCGCGCTACGGTTTAGTCTTGTCTGTTGACCTTGACGCTTATGACTTCAAGCCCTTTAACAAGGCTTATATAAAGGCGACGGAGGGGACTATTCTCGAACGACTGCCCGTCCGCATCAAGATTAGGGAGAATGCGTCGCTCGAATTGCCGCATATTTTGCTTCTTATCGACGACCGCAAAAAAAGCGTTATAGAACCGCTGAAAACCGACAAAAAAAGCCTTGAAATCCTCTATGATTTTGACCTCATGAAAGAGGGCGGTCACATAAAAGGCTACCGTGTGACAAATGCGGAAGAGGTGATTCAAACAATCTACGCGCTCCTTGACCGCGATACCTTGACCGAAAAATACGGGAGCGCGGAAAGTAATTTTCTTTTTGCGGTCGGCGACGGCAACCACTCGCTTGCGACGGCAAAGGCTTGTTGGGAAACCTTAAAAAAGAGTCTGAGCGCGGAGGAGCAAAAAAATCACCCCGCACGCTACGCTCTTGTCGAATTGATGAACCTTTACGACGACGCTTTAAAATTTGAACCGATTCACCGCGTGATTTTTAATGCGGACTCCGACTTTTTAGAGGGCTTAAAAAAGGTAGGGAAGGACGGAATAGAAACGGGTTTTGAGGGCGTAAAAAAGACTGAAAACGGCGGTATAGAAGCGGATTTAAACGGCTTAAAAAAGACGGTAAAAAGCGGAGCGGGTAAGGTCACCGCGTTTGATAAGGAACGCTCCTACACAATCTCCGTCAGCTCGCATTCCGCGGAAGCGATAAAGGAAATCCAAAGCTATATCGATACTTATTCAAAAACCCACCCAAACTTTGTTGCGGACTATATCCACGGCGAAGCCCACCTAAAAGAAATCGTAAAAACGCAAGGCGGTTTAGGTATCTTGATGCCGTCCATCCAAAAATCCGAGCTTTTCCCGTACGTCGTCCGTCAAGGCGTATTACCTAAAAAAGCCTTTTCGATGGGTGAAGCGGAAGAAAAAAGATATTACCTCGAAGCGAAAAAAATTAGATAAAAAACAATGACGCTCCCCGTTTTTTCCGTGGGGAAGAAAAGAGCGACACATACAATCTATTCGTAAAAGAATAGTTTTACGAATAGATATGGGCTTTTTAACCCCAAAAAGGTTGCTTTGGGCGTGTTTTAACAAGTTTGGTGTTTTATTTTGGTTTTCGTGCTGATTTTGATTACTTATTTTAATTAGTTAAATAACCGCACTTTAATTATTTACTAAAATGCGCGGCGCAACGGATTGCGGCGGATTTTACATGTTCGTAGGTCAAGCCGCCTTGCAGATATCCTATATAAGGTTCTTTCATAGGCGCGTCCGCTGACAGCTCGATCGATGCGCCGCCGATAAAGCAACCCGCCGCCATAACGACCTCATGCGCGTATCCGGGCATGTCCCACGGTTCGGGCGTCACATAGCTGTCCACGGGCGAATTTTTTTGAATGATTTTCATAAAGTTAAGGAGCTCATCTCGCTTGCCGAATTCTATCGTCGTGATTATATCCCGCGGCAAAGTTTTTGCTTTCGGCATGGTCTTGTAGCCCAATTTATCAAATAACGCGGTCATGAGCGCGCAACCCTTGAGCGCGGCGGCTACCACGCTCGGCGCAAAAAATAAGCCTTGAT
>JAITOQ010000119.1 GCA_031289865.1 Clostridiales bacterium | reverse complement strand
ACAAACTAGCACCTTTAACTATCAATCCTTTTAATCCACTGGCAACAGCGGCAGCCACCGTACCGATGCTCCAACCAAGATAACTGGCGACAGCCAATGCGCCTACCCCAATCCATGCCAAAAACGCCGTCGCCATCGTTATTATTTGACACGCACTATTATCTAAATATACCCCGCCCTCAATGTAGCACATTTCCTCCCGATCGATCTCTCGACCACTTGTCGGCAATACAAGATTGCTTCTCTTCAGTTCTAACGTTTGTACCATTGTTGTTTCCTCCTCCATAAATAAAAATTTTTATGCGGCTTTATAGGGTTTCCCTATAAAGCCAAAAAGCCACCGAAGGTGGCTTTGCGAAGTCCCAACGGTACTTTTTTTCAATATTTTGTCGGCAATATTCCCGTTTTTGAAACACACCGCCCTCTGATTCACTAATATTATACCATATATCCCGACACTTGTCAATACCTTTCACAAAATTTTTAAAAATTTTTTTGTTTTTTGAAATTTTCTATTTTTATACTCAAAGTTTACTTTCTCTGCTCCAAAGCGTACCGTACTCTCTTAAACAAGTCGGTGTCATGTGGTCTTTCAACTTTAAAGCCTTTCGAGAGCGTATCTCACTCTCCCCTCGCTCTCCTCTTTCCCCAAAAGGTCTATCATTTCGACCGCCCCGCCGGGGGTCGCGGCTCTTCCCGTCACGGCGATACGGACGCACCAAAGGACTTGTCCCTTTTTGTAGCCGTGCTTTTCGCCGAATTCCGTCAAAAACGCATGAAGCCCATCCTCCGTAAACGCAATATCTTTTACTTCTTCAAGATATATCTTTAATATCTCCTTTGCGACCGCCTCGTCCGTTTTCCATTTTGGATTGACGAAAAGCCCCGTATCGAACGGCGCGTCGTAGTATTCCGCTAAAAAGTCAATAAGCGAGGGAATGTCGGACAATACCTCCGTCCTATTATGCAAAAGCTTTGCGATTTTGTCCGCGTCATAGCTTGCCGCCTTACTCTTTAACAAAAACGGCTTTGCCGCCGCCGCAAATTCTTCGGGCGTCAGCTCCTTTATATACTGCGCGTTGAGCCATCTCATCTTGTTTTCGTCAAAGATACTGCTGCTCCGGCTCAACCCGTCCACCGAAAAGTTTTCGATCAATTCCGTCATCGACAGTTTTTCGCGGTTGTCTTTCGGACTCCACCCAAGGAGGGAGATATAGTTGACTATAGCGTGCGGGAGGTAGCCCTTTGCGATAAAGTCCTCAAAATTTGCGTCGCCGTAGCGTTTAGACAGCTTGCGCGTCGCGTCCTTCATGATGAGCTGCAAATGGATATAGACGGGGCGTTCCCAACCGAACGCGTCGTACATGAGGTTGTATTTCGGGGTGCTCGAAAGGTACTCCGCTCCGCGCAAAATATGCGTAATCCCCATCATGTGATCGTCCACGACGTTTGCAAAATTGTATGTCGGCATTCCGTCGCTCTTGATCAAGATGTTGTCCTCGAGCTCGTCCGAATCTATCTCTATCTTCCCGAACACTAAATCCTCATAGACCGTCGGCGTGTTTTTAGGAATGTTTTGACGAATGACGTACGGAACGCCCTTACTAAGGTTTTCCGCGATCTCCTCACCCGACAGCTTTAGGCAGTGCTTATCGTACGTCCGTATCCCTTTGCCGTCCGCAAGGCTCTCAAGCCGCTCCTTTGTACAAAAGCAATAGTATGCGCCGCCCTTTTTTATCAACTCTTCCGCATACTTCCTATATATCCCCGCCGCGCTCCTCTCGCTCTGTACATAAGGTCCGTACGCGCCGCCCTCAAAAGGTCCCTCGTCCGCCCGAAGCCCCGCAACCCTTAAAGTACGGTAAATGACCTCTACCGCGCTCTCGACATACCGCTCCTTGTCCGTGTCCTCTATCCTCAAAAGAAACTTCCCGCCGCTTCTTTTAGCATAATAGTACGCATACAACGCCGTCCTAAGATTCCCGACGTGCATAAAGCCCGTCGGACTCGGCGCAAACCTCGTTCTGACTTGTGTATCCATTTTTGCTCCTTTTATTTTTTTATTTTTTCGATAAGAATTATGCAGAGACAAAATTTTTGAAAAAATTTTTTCTCTGCACTCTTTTCAAAAACTTTAACGCTTTATTATTTTGTTAAACACGGGTTAGAGGACAAATATGCTTTTTCTAAACGGTGAAAAAAATCATATCGTTTTCTTGTACGGGACGATGCCCTCATCGTCCCGTACCAAATAATAAAAATCGGTGTCATTCTGAGCGAAGCGAAGAATCTATAACGTCAGAATGTCATTGCTTTTTTCGGGACGATGAGGGCATCGTCCCCTACAAAAAAACACCCTATTTTATCCGCAACTTTCAATTTTCAACTTTCAACTTTCAATTTTCAACTTTCAACTTTCAACTTTCAACTTTCAACTTTCAATTTTCAACTCTCAACTCTCAAATAATTCACTCATTCTTTCATTTTGTCCGCTAAGATACAGATATCCCACGACCGCTTCGAGTCCCGTGGCTTTTTTATATTCCGCGGGGTCGGCGTTTTTGGGCGGCGCGGTTTTGCCGTTGCGGGCGCGCATATATACGGCGGTTTCGGCTTCGTTTAGGAGCGGCAAAATCCGATCCGCGACTAACGACTGCGCGTGCGCGTTGATTTCGGACGCGGCGCGTTTGTGGAGCGCGTGCGCCTTTTCGCTGTGTGTCGCCGCAAGCTCTGCGCGAACCGAAAGCGTCATCACCGCGTCGCCTACAAACGCAAGCACTATCGCGTTCATCTCCGCCGCTTGTTTGGGCGGGAGCGGGTCGGGGTATATGGGATTTTTTTTCAAGACAATCCTCTCCGTGAAAGCCGCCGATTCGGCTTTCTTTTGCGTTTTTTTTCGCAACAAATTTATTATACCACATTATTCACTTGAAAAGCAAACCGATTTATGCTATTATTATATACATGAGTATAGCCGATCAAATTTTTATTGAAAACTGCAAGACGATTTTGACAAGCGGAATAAGCGACGCGGATTCGTCCGTCCGTGCAAAATGGCAGGACGGAACGCCCGCGCATACACTGAAGAGCTTCGGTATCGTCAACCGCTACGATCTGTCAAAGGAATTTCCCCTCTTGACCCTCCGCAAGACGGCTTTTAGGAGCGCGGTCGACGAGCTTCTATGGATTTGGCAAAAAAAGTCCAACAAGCTGTCCGACCTCAACAGCAAGATTTGGGATCAATGGTCGGACGCGAGCGGTACGATCGGCAAGGCGTACGGCTACCAACTCGCCGTCAAATACGACTTTGCGGAAGGGCAATTCGATCAAGTCGACAAGATACTGTACGACCTAAAAAACAATCCGTCAAGCCGCCGTATCATGGCTAATATGTACAACTTTTCCGATCTCAAGGAGATGAACCTCTACCCTTGCGCCTACGGTCTGACACTCAACGTCAGCGGAAAGCGTCTGAACGCGATTCTCAACCAACGCTCTCAAGACGTCCTCGTCGCAAACAATTGGAACGCGGCGCAATACGCAATCCTCGTCCACATGTTTGCAAGGGTGTCAAATCTCGAAGCGGGCGAGCTTGTCCACGTCATCGCGGACGCTCATATCTACGACCGCCATATTCCCCTCGTCGAAAAAATCCTACAAAACCCTATCTATCCCGCGCCGACGCTCTCGATAGACCCCGACGTAAAGGACTTTTACAAATTTACGGTAGACAGCTTTAAATTGACGGATTATCGGTATACGGAATTGAAAGAAAAAATACCGGTAGCAATCTAAAGTTGAAAATTGAAAATTGAAAGTTGAAAATTAAGGATTTTTTTAATGCAGAATGAAAAATGCAGAATTGCGTATAAAAGAGAAGTGGATGTCCTATTATAGTGGACGATGACCCATCGTCCAACACCTAATAAAGAAAGCGAGTGTCATTCTGAGCGAACGCGAAGAATCTCAAACGACACCCGAATCCTACCTCTTATAATCCTCACTTTTCAACTTTCAACTTTCAACTTTCAACTTAAAAACCAAAATAAGGAAAACCCGCATGAATATAATCGCCGCCCTTGACAAAAACTGCGGAATCGGCTATCAAAACCGACTTTTGTACCGCATTCCGGAGGACATGCAATATTTTAAGGCTCTCACGACGGGCAAGGTCGTAGTAATGGGTCGGTCGACGCTAAACTCATTTCCGGGCGGCTTGCCGCTCCCGAACCGTATAAACGCGGTTTTATCGCGGGACGCCTCTCTTAGGATAGAGAACGCGGCGGTTTTTAATTCGATAGCGGCTCTCCTTGATTTTCTCAAAGCATATCCCGCGGAGGACGTATTCGTCATCGGCGGCGAAACCGTCTACGAACAACTTATCGACTTATGCGACACGGCTTACCTCACCGAAATCGACGCGGAGCGTCCCGCCGACGCGTTTTTTACAAAAAAAATATTCGCACCGCCGTGGCGAAAAACTCATCGATCGGAAACAAAAGAGTTTGACGGACTGAAATACGCTTTTTGCGTGTATAAAAAAGACCTCACCCCCGTCGATTAAGTCACGTCCTTAATCGGCGTTTAAAAGGAGCGATCAATTATGAAATTATGGTACAAATCCCCCGCGGAGACGTGGATAGATTGTTTACCGCTCGGTAACGGAAAACTCGGCGTCATGACCGACGGCGGCGTATTCCGTGAAAAGCTATACCTCAACGAGGACACGCTGTGGTCGGGTTATCCGACGGCACGCGACCGCGGCAATCCCGACGCGGGCAAAAACCTGTCCAAAATTCGCGAAGCGGTTTTAAAGGGGCGGCTTGTCAAAGCGGACGCGCTCCTCCGCTCAACCTCGTTAGGCGAGGAAAGTACGACCTATCTTCCGCTTGGGACGGTCGTCATCGACTACAAAATCGAGGGGCAAATCACGGACTATAGCCGCGAGTTGAGTCTTGACCGCGCACTTGCGGTTTCCGCGTTTACAAACGAACAAAACCGTATCGAAAAGCGGATTTTTTGCAGTTATCCCGACAAAATCGTCGTGATGAACATTCGTTCTGTACGCAAAATCTCTTTTGACGTGACCTTTCAAGCCGCTCTCGAATGCACGACGACGGTTGAAAAAAACCTACTGTTTGCGGCGGGTCACGCTCCCGAAACCGTCTATTCGATCAATCCGCTCACCTTGGGCGCACCCGAATACGGCGGCAAGAGTATGGCTTACTCATGCGGCGTCAAGGTTATCACGGACGGCAAACTGACGGACGGCGGCGAAGCCTTCACCGTCGAGGACGCTACGGACACGCTCATCGTCATTTCCGCGGCGACGGGTTTCCGTACCTTTGACGAAATGCCCGACACGGACGCGGACGCGGTAAAGAGTCGGGTCGCGGCTCTCCTCAACAAAAAATTTGATTTTGACTATCTTTTTGAACGCCATTTGAGCGACTACACCTCGCTGTTTAAGCGCGTCAACCTCAAACTAAAGCGTCGGCTCCCGAATGCCGCCGAATACGAGGATCTCCCGACGGACGAGCTTCTCGCCGTTGCGCGCAAGGGTACGGAGCTTCCTAACGCGTTGGTTGAATTGTACTATCATTACGGACGGTATCTCATGATAGCGTCGTCGCGTACGGGTTCGGAGCCGACCACCTTGCAAGGGCTGTGGAACAAGGACGTCAAGCCCGCGTGGAATTCCAACTACACGGTCAACATAAACACTCAAATGAATTATTGGGCGGCGGGTTCGTCCAACCTTTACGAATGCGCCGAACCTTTTAGGCGGTTTGTCAAAGAACTCGCGGTATCGGGAAAAAAGACCGCGGAGCAAAATCTCAATGCATCGGGCTTCGCGGCGTTTCACAACTCCGATCTGTGGCGCAAAACCACCCCCGCAAAAACCGACCCCGTTTGGGCATACTTCCCTATGGCGGGAGCGTGGCTTGCAAACGAGGTTTATTCGGCTTACACCTATTCGGCGGCGTATCTATCTGCAAAAAAGGACGCGCCCGAAACCCGCGAGGTATTGGAGCTGCTCCAATCCGCTTGCGCCTTTTTGAGCGATTGGCTGATACCGTATAAGGGCTGTTATATCACTTGCCCCTCTACCTCTCCCGAACACAAATTTGTCCACAACCTATTCTTTAAGCTGTCCGCGGACTATGCTTCGGCGATCGACATGTCTATAGCGTGGCAATTGATAGAAAATTACAAGGAGTTATGCGGAATCCTCGGTATCGAAAACCGCTTGCTCTACGAGCTTTCCGAAAAGCAAATCAAGCTGTTTTCTTTAAAGTCTGGGAAAAACGGACTTCTCGAATGGCACACGGACTACACGCCCACGGAGGCGGGGCATCGGCATTTTTCGCCGCTCTATTGCCTCTATCCCGGCAACCGCGTCAAGT
>JAITOQ010000100.1 GCA_031289865.1 Clostridiales bacterium | reverse complement strand
GAAATAGATGTTTATTGAGAAAATCAAGCGAAATATAGAAAAAGATTCTTTAGTGAAAAGCGGAGAACGGGTTGCCGTCGGCGTGTCGGGCGGCGCGGATTCTATCGCGCTTTTGTACGCGCTTTTTTCACTGCGCGAGGTATTCGGGATAGAGGTCTTTGCCGTGCATATAAATCACGGGATACGGGGCGCGGCGGCTGCGCGTGACGAGGAGCTTGTCGGAGCGTTTTGTGAGCGAGAGGGGATTCGTTTTTATCGATTTGAGACAGACGTGCCGCGGGAGGCGAAACGGACGGGCTTGTCGCTCGAGGAATGCGGACGAGTGAAACGCTATGAGATTTTTGACAGCCTAATCCGTGAGGGAAAATGCGAAAAAGTCGCGCTCGCACACCACAAGGGCGATCAAGCCGAAACCCTGATGATGAGGATTTTGCGCGGTACGGGCGTGAACGGACTCGTAGGTATGAAACCGATACGCGGCGGGGTGTATATCCGTCCTATGCTGAATATCTTAAAAGACAGGATTTTGGAATTCGTCCGCGAAAAGGGTCTTCCTTGCGCTACGGACGAAACCAATCTCGACAACGCCTATACCCGAAATTTTATTCGGAACGAGGTCTTTCCGCTCCTAAAAACACGCTATCCCGATCTCGAAACCGCCCTTTGCCGCCTTGCGGAAAATGCGGGGGAAACGGTTTCGTTGACGGAGAGCGGAGAATATAAGGTCGCGTTTGACGGACAAACCGCCGAATTTTCTACGGAGGTTTTAGAGTCCGCGGCGGTCAAGGACGCGTTGGACCGCGTTTTTTTTCACTTCGGAATCACATCCGATATCGAAGCCCGTCACGCGACGGAACTCAAAAAATTGATTGCCGCCGAAAACGGAAGCGGTATAGACCTGCCGTTCGGGGTTCGTGCCGTCAAGGAATACGGGCGCATAGCGTTTTTTAGACCGAAGAAAAACGAGGGGTTAAACATAGATTTTTTTGAGGTATTAAAGGACGGAGTTATCGAAACAGACGATAAAAAAATCGTTTTTACAAGGATACCGAAAGAAGAGATAGACGCGGATTTTTTTAAGGAAAAGCGCGGTATAGAAGCGAAAAACGATGCGGAAATAAAAGATAGCCGTACAGAAGAGAAAAACAGCGGTGCGGAAACAAAAAACGGCGGTATAGAAGAGAAAAAAAAGACCTTATATCTTGATTTAGATAAAATTCCGAAAGACGCTCGTATCCGCTTTTGTGAGGACGGCGACGTATTCCAAAAGCTTGGCGGGGGAAGAAAAAAACTCTGCGACTATTTCACCGATATCAAGCTTGAGAGGAGGCTTCGTGAAACTACCCCTTTAATCGTTTCGGGACACAACGTCCTCGCCGTCATCGGACGAGAGATTTCGGAGGGAGTAAAGGTGGACAAGGGGACGGAAAAAATCCTATTCGTTTTCGTGTCCGATCAATTCGTCGACGGTGACCCTAAAAAAATCCGCAAGCTGACATAAGGTATCGAGGTCGGGCTCTACGCTGCCGTTTTCCCAATAGGATACCTTTCTTTGAGTCACATTCAAAAGTTTACCAAGCTCCGCTTGCGTACAGCCCTCCTCGGTTCGGAGGGCTTTTATATTTTTTGCAAAAGAATTTTTCACAAAAATATTTTAGACGATTTCTTTCTAAAAATACTTGACATAGACACAAAATGTCTATATAATAGGGTTAAGGTCAAAAATAGACCCTACAGAATGGTGTATGGAAGGAATGCTTGAAAATAACGGAGTAAATATAAAAGCCTTAAGAACAGAGGAATAAATTATGTCAAGAGAATCTAAAATAATAGATTGCGAAACACAAGAACAAAAACAAATAACTTATGACAATGAATCATTCGGGTGGGAATTACTGAGCATATCCGAAAACAGAATAACCATGTCAAGAGAAACACAAAATCCTATTTATAACGAATTATTGAAATTTGAAATAGAGTATAGAGACATAACAAAGGAAATAGAAAAGACAAAAAAAGAAAAAAAAGAATTTGAAAAAACAAAACCAAACGAAATAAGCTCAGGTGTAGCAATAGGAATTATACTATTAATAGCGACAACTATTTGTATACTAATAGCTTTTACAGCAAATTATAAAATAGCATGGATCATAATGTCAGTAGTACTAATAGGATTTTTTATAGCATACCTACTATACAAAAGAAAACAAATAAACGAGAACGAAAAAGAACTAAAATTATTCAACACGAAAATCAACGAATATAATCAAAAAATAAACCTATTAAACAAAAACAGAAAAAAAGTTTGCGAAGACAGCAGAACGACATTGTTTTCAAAAGAAATACAACAAACACAAAATAGAGATACCTCTGCTCTTATCGCAGAACAACTTATAATAAGCGAAACACCTAAACCGATAACAGAAAAATCTAAACCGATAGCAGAACAACCAAAACAAATAACAGAACAACCGAAACGAAAAAAAAGAACCGGGTTAAAAATTTGCATATCTTTAATTTGTATATCAATAGCGGCATACTTTATCATACCATACATACAAACCCAAATAGGAAAAACCAACCAAAACACAGAGCAAGGATCAAACGAACAAACGCCTAATCCCGATTCAGTACCTTTTCAAAATAGATTTTCAATTACAAACACAAGTGCGGAAGAAAAATTAACGGGAGTATTTCCGCCAACCCATGCCGCATTATGCAAAGGGAATATTACAAATACAACATTATTTATCCAAACAAATATAAAAATAACAGTAATAATCTACGATGTGCAAAACAACAAAACACATTACGGATACGCAAATATAACAAGTTTAACGGCAGGAGCAACAACATACTTTGAAACTCTTGTTGATTTAGGAGGAGTATTCGACGGTATTACTTTTGATAATATGTTTAAAGAACAATACGTTAAAATTAGCTACACAATTACAAAAGCCTAAAAACTAACCTCTTTTTATAAAAGAAAAAGAGGCTTGGGGGCAAAACAAAGCCCTTTGTTTTTCTTGACATTCCGTGAGCGGATTGTTATAATGATAGCGTCGAAAACGAGGATAAAAACCCTTTCGGTGCGTAAGTAAAAAGCGAAAAAACCGCCCTTACGGGCGGTTTTTTGATTATAAAGGAGATATCGTGTTTCATGATCCGACGCTTCAAAAAATAGCGGAGAGATTTGAGCCGCATACGTTGTATGCGGTAGGGGGATCTGTGCGGAATGCGATTCTCAAGATACCGCCGTCGGATATTGATTTGGCGGGGGAGCCGATACCCGAAGAGGTCATGAGGCTCGCGGGGGACGGACTGACGGTCAAGCCCGTAAATCCGCGTGTGGGGACGCTTTTGCTCGCGCTTGACGGAAAGGAATACGAATATACGACGTTTCGTCGGGACAACTATGATATTTCGGGGAATACGGGACACGGCTTTGCGGGTAAGGCGGCACGCGGTATAGAAGCGGAAAACAGTATGCCGAACGGGGCGGGACGATATGCGGTGTGCCGAGGTATAGAAGAGGAAAACAGTGTGCCGAACGGGGCGGAAATCCGCGGTATAGAGGCGAGTGATTTTAAAAAGGGACAGCATGTGCCGAACGAGGTCGTTTTTACAAACGATATAGCCGAGGACGCGCTGCGGCGGGATTTTACGGTGAACGCACTGTATTACGATCTAAAGAACAAGCGCGTGATAGATCCGACGGGCGGGACGGAGGATATTAAAAACCGTATTCTTAGGACTTGCGCCGCGCCCGAAAAAACTTTGGGCGAGGACGGATTGAGGTTGATGAGGCTGGTGCGGTTTGCGGCTGAGTACGGCTTTGAGATAGAGCGCGAAACTTACGCGGCGGCGGTCGCGCATTCCGACCTTATATGTGATATTTCGGGGGAGCGGATTCGCGGCGAATTGGTCAAAATATTGGAGTCTGACGAGTCGGGCGCAAGGCGCAAGGACGCGCCGTACAGAGGGCTGAAGCTCTTGTCCGATATCGGCGTTTTAGGGCGTATAGTATCCGAATTTCAAGATTGCGTAGGGTATGAACAGACCGCAAAATATCACAAGTACGACGTATTCACACATACCCTCTATACCGTCGCAAACGCGCCGAAGGAGATACGGCTTTCCGCGCTTTTTCACGATATAGGAAAGCCTCCGTGTTTTCGTGAACACGGGAATATGCACGACCACGCGGCGTATAGCGTGGAGATAGCAAAAAAAAGGCTCGGACAAGACGGCTTGAAATTTCCGATCGCGGTCGTCCGACATACGCTCGAGTTGATTCGACACCATATGTTTGACATCGACGGAAAGACAAGCACAAACAAGGTTAGGCTCTTTTTGCAAGAAAATGAAAGTATCGCGCTCGACCTCGCCGAATTAAAACGCGCAGATTATGCGGCAAAAGGGGTAGTCGGCGACGAATGCGATTCAGCCGAAAAGATGAAACGGATTTTTTACGATATGAAAAAAGAAGGGATTCCTTTTTCGGTCGGGGAACTCAAAATCAACGGAAACGACCTCAAACGGGCGGGAGGCACGGGCGCGGAAATCGGCAGGGCTTTGAAAGGGGTTTTGAGAGCTTGCGCGACGGAAAAAGGATTGGGGACGTATGAAGAACAGTTGAAGCGAGCGGTAATGCTTTTAAAAATTGAAAGTTGAAAGTGGAAAGTTGAAAAGTAATGTGTCGCTGCGCTTCAATAGAAAGTCGTGAAAGAATTTTTTCACAAAAAATAAAAAAAGGTATTGCATAACCTATAAAAATAATGTATAATATAATCGCTAAGTGTATTGCAAAAAAGCAATGACGGGGAGTTGTCTATGAAAAAAATTTCAAGGGTGTATTCCGACACATACGGCAATAGGGTTGTCATCGGGGTGAAGTCTAAGTTTAGTCTGTTAGTTCAGTTGGCAATTACGCTGGCGGGAGCGGGGCTTTTAGTACTCTTTCTTTTGCCCGTCTTAAACGGCGAGGAATTAGGAATCGTGTCGTTTATCGAAGCGGGCGTCGCCGCGCCGCTCCTCATCGTCGGGTTGATACGGTTGATTTCGTGGTTTTGCTATCCGCATAATTTGATTGCGGTCGAGCCCGGTAAAGTGATATTTTTTCCGCATAAAAGACGCGAGATAGTCATGGAACAAAAGGACGTTTTGGAAGTCAAGCTAAACGATTGGTTTTTGTCCGCGACAAGCTACGACTCCTACGCGCTCTACGTCCTCACAAAGTATAGAGGCAGATTGAAAATCAAGTTTGTCAAGGATTCCGCACAAGTGACGGCGCAGCTTAAAAGACTGAAGTATAATAGAATTGTTTGAGCAATGTGACGTTGCATCCAAATTTGCAACCGATATAAGGGTAATTATTGGCTTTAGAGCCCGTTCACTGATAATTGCGGATAAAAGAAAAGTAGGTGTCGTCCAGTAAAAGCAAAGAATCTCAAACGTAGGCTGTATTAAACAAAAAAACACGGTACAATAGCCACCACGGGTCCGGAATAGGACTTGCGGCGGCTTTTTTATTTAAACAAAAAGGAGAATGTCATGAATAATTTTTTCAAAAGCATTGCGGCATTCATAAATAGATTGACACAAAAACAAAAGCTTATTTCTTTGATTTCAGCTATTGCAGAAGTCGTATTGATTGCGAGCGTAACGGTTTCGTGGGTTTTTTATTTTTTTGAAAAAACGATTACGATTTTTCATACAATTTTACATATTCTTATTGATTTTTTTCTTATGAAGTGTTATAATTTAATTTAGATAGAGTTATTGCTCTATAAATTTATGTATAAATTCCGACTGTTGAGGATAGTAAAGCGTCTCGTCTATATGTTCTTTCTCATTGTCCAAAAATCCGCCTCCCACGTCGCAATGAGAACCGGGCACTTCCATTTCGAAACCAACACCGGCATCAATGGAACTTTTGATATTGGTAAGGGCAAACTTTTCTCGGTACTCATCTGCGGCTGTCAGCTGAACTGCTTTTTGTACATGGGCACCCATAGCCAACTGGAATTCCGCTACATTATCACCTTTGATTGAAATGTGATTATAGGAATCGTTTTCTAAAAATACCGCCGAAACCGTATCAAAAATACCGACAAAGGTGTAAGTAATATTCCTTTGAGCGATTTTGAGCAGTTGTGCCAACTCTCCTTTTTTTGACACAAAGTTCCGGGCAACGGCAGAACCCCGGCTGAAACCGAATACGGATACTTTGACTTTACCGCAAGTTTCCGTTTGTGAGTCTATCAGGTCATTTGTTTTTTCTATTATTTCATCCATTGCCCTTTGTATTTTTGAAGGTATGCCTGTTTTGTTCTTATTCGAACCAAGTCCGGCTCCTTTTAATACATCATCTTTCCCATATTTGACAGAACCCACCCCTTCTATATATACCGTTATTATTTTTGAGTTCTTTAGCAACGGTTCCAAATCATGCATAATAGGGATATTGGTATATTCTTGATAATAGCTGGTGGCATCATCT
>JAITOQ010000074.1 GCA_031289865.1 Clostridiales bacterium | reverse complement strand
GCTTTTTGCGCGCTCCGCTTCAAACAGAGCGCGTTCTACCGCATGGCGAACCCCCGGACAAAAGCCGATATTTTTTGATACGATGATTTGCATGTTTAAAATCCTTAACTTTCAACTCTCAACTTTCAATTTTCAACTTTTCCCACAATATACTCCGCCACCTCTTCCGCACTCTTGCCCGTACTGTCGATATATTCCGCGTCGAGAGCTTGGCGAAGGGGTGCAAAATCTCTGTTTGTGTCGTTATAATCCCGTGCCTCTATGTCCTTTAAGACCCGCTCAATGGTGATTTCCGCGCCCTTTAAAGCAAGCTCCGCATACCGTCTGCGCGCACGTTCTCCGATGTCGGCCGTGAGAAAAAACTTGTATTTTGCGTTCGGCAAAACATACGTTCCCGCGTCGCGTCCGTCCAAAACCGCGTTGTTTGCGGCGGCTATCTTTCGCTGAATCTCCGACAGCTTAATCCGAACCTCCGTATGCTTTGAAATATCCGACGCGGCTTTAGAAATCCTATGCGCTCGGATATGCTCGGTCACGTCGATACCGCCCGAAAAGACGCGCTGTTCGCCGCCCTCGTAGCGCACGTCCGCGTCAACCGCGGCAATATATTCCGAAACGCGCTTGCCGTCCGTCACGTCCACCCCGGCATTCAGCGCGGTGTACGCAAGAGCGCGGTAAATCGCGCCCGTATCCAAATAAATATAGCCTAATTTTTTTGCGACCGCTCTCGCGACCGTGCTTTTTCCCGCTCCCGAAGGTCCGTCTATGGTGATATTGATCAAGGCTGTCTCCTTTGTAGTTGAAAGTTGAAAGTTGAAAGGTAAGGAATCTGATTTTAAGGTTTGACGGTTATATAGCTGACTGTTTCGGATCTTTCACGACGCTCAAGATGACAATGGCTTTTGTCCGCTTACACCTTTATTTTTTCCGCAACTTTCAACTCTCAACTTTCAACTTTCAACTTTAGAAATTATTCCCTTCGCCCCCGCCACTCCCGTTGCAAAAGCAAGCTGCAAATTAAATCCCCCCGTGAGCGCGTCTATATCGAGTACCTCGCCGACAAAGTACAGCCCGCGAGCAACCTTGCTTTCCATAGTTTTAGGATTTACGGAGGATAGCTCTATACCGCCGCTTGTGACGATTGCGTTTTCGATTGCGCCTAAGCTTTTGACGTGAAATGTCAGTCCCTTTAGGGTCTTTACCAAGGCTTTCCGCTCTTCCTTTTTGATTTCGTTTACCTTTTTATTCGGCGGGATTTTCGTCTCGCGAATGACATAACCTATCAAGCTTTGCGGTAACAGCGCGTCCAACGCGTTTTTAAAGTCGCGGTTCAAGTTTTCTTGAAAGTCGCGGAGGATTCTGTCGTCCAAAACCTCAACCGTGAGCGCGGGTTTCAAATCGACCTCCACGGTCAAATCTTCGGGCGCAAAGCGGTTTATGCGGCTCGAAAGGCTCAAAATGATAGGACCCGTCAGAGAATCGTCGGTGAAAAGCATTTCGCCGAATTCGGAGCAAAGCTTTTTTCCGTCCGCATACGCCGCCGCCGAAACATTTTTTAAGGACAGCCCTTCAAGCTCCCCTATATCCTCTTTTACCGCGACGGAGCAAAGCGCGGGAACGCGCTCGACAAGTGAGTGTCCCGTCCGCGCCGCAAAACGGTAGCCGTCGCCCGTACTCCCCGTCGTCGGGTACGAAACGCCGCCCGTAGCGACGATTACCGCGTCAAAAGGAAGCTTTTCGCTCCCGTACTTGACCCAAAACCCGCCCTCCGTGCGCGGATCTATACCGCCGATTTCCGCGTTTAAGACAACCTTTACCCCGCCCCTATCCAAATACCTTGCGAGGGTCTTTATCACGTCCGACGACTTGTCCGAAAGGGGAAAAACGCGGTTGCCGCGCTCCGTCTTTAAAGGGAGTCCGTGTTCCTCAAAAAAGCTCATAGTGTCGCTCGGCGAAAAGCCGCGGAGCGACGAGGATAAAAACCTTCCGCCGCGGACGACGTTGGTCAAAAATTCGTCCGCCGTACAAGAATTGGTGAGGTTGCACCGCCCTTTTCCCGTGATATAGAGCTTTTTTAAGAGTTTTTCATTTTTTTCAAAGAGGACGGTTTCGGCTCCGCGCTCTGCAAGATACCCCGCCGCCATCGTTCCCGACGCGCCCCCTCCTATCACCGCTACCCTCATAGCTCCACCCCGTTAGGGTATTCACGCAAGCGTTTTAGTGCGGTAAAATCCGTCATTTGAATGTGGAGCGGCGTGATAGTGACGTATTGTTCCTCGTGAAGCTCCACGTCGCAATCCTCCGGATTTTCGGGAGTCTTGATAGGCTCGCCCGTCAAAAAATAGTGCAGCTCCTCTCCGTGCTCGCGCACGATGTATTCGTCGTCAAACAAGCGGACGCCGAGAGAGGAAAAGCGCATGCCGGATAGTTTCGTAGGGTCGCCCGACGGAAAATTTATGTTAAAAGCCGTTTCGGGTCTAAGGATTGAGTACAGCTTTTCGAGATTTTTTAAGACGAAATGCGAAACGTATTCGTAATCCCCTCCGCGCTCAAACAGCACCGACAACGCTATAGAGCGTATTCCGCAAATAGCCCCCTCTAAGGCAGCATTGACAGTCCCCGAATAGATGACGTCAGTCCCTAAATTCGGGAGATTGTTTATACCCGATATCACAAGGTCGGGCGCGGCGTCCAAAAGCACCTTTGTAGCAAACTTCACGCAATCCGAAGGCGTACCCTTGACGGAGTACGCTTCTATACCGCGTGAATATTCGCATTTTTTGTATGTCAGCTTGCTAAAAATCGAGAGGCTGTGGCTCGTACCCGAACATTCCCCGTCGGGCGCAACCACCGTTACCGCGTGGTGCTCCGACAAGATTTCCGCAAGTATTCTGATTCCGTCGGCAAAAATACCGTCGTCGTTGGTGAGTAATATCTTCATTACGGCGGTAAACGCTCCCTCTAAATTTTATTTTTTCTGAAATATTCGTAGTTTTCCGTAAACAACCCTTTTCTCTTTTTACCCTTTTTCGGTTTTTTCTTAAAGATAGAAACGAGTACGGGTACGACTATGAGAGTGAGGAAAGTCGCGTACGTCAGCCCGCCGATAGAGGCGACACCCAACGGACGCAATATCGACGCCGCCTCGGAGCCGTCAAAAGCCATTACAAGCAATGCGATGATAGTAGTGAGCGCGGTCATGAGGATCGGGCGCACTCTGTCGTGAGCGGTTTTCATGATAGCGTCGCGGATAGGCATACCTTGATCGGTCAATCGGTTCACATAGTCGATAAAGACTATACCGTTATTGACGACCACGCCCGCAAGGACGATGAGTGCCATAAGTCCCATGATATTGATACCGATCCCCGCGACAAACAAGGCGAAAATACTACCGGTAAAGGCAAGCGGTATCGTGAATAAAATGATGAACGGGTCTTTTAAGGAGCGGAATTGCGCCACCATGACGAGATAGATAAATACGATACCGAGTCCGAGGACAAAATACAGCGTCGAGAATATCTCGTCTACAATCGCCGTGGACGAGGAATAGCCGTAGCTTACCCCCTCCGTGATGCGGTTGTTTTTGTAATATCCGTTTAAAGCCTTTGTGATGGCGGTCTTAGCCTTGTTTGCGCCGTAGCCGTCCGCGAGGTAGAGCGTAATAGTCTGATATCTCAAGCCGTTTATCTTTGCGACCTTAGAATACGCGGGTGTAAGCTGTATCCCTTGCGGTATTCCGTCGGCGGCAAGGATCACCTCTCCGTTTTCGTCCTTTAAAAAGCATTCGTCGCTCAAAACCTCATAGAGCGGTATAGTTCCCGTCGTCCCCGTGAGGTAGTTTGTATACGGCATTTCAAAACGCAAGAGGTCGTAACCGCTGCTGATAGGATTTAAATATTCGGCTGAATAATACAGAATATCCGATGCCCTATATATCGTAAAGCGTATCTCACCCGTGTCCTCTTGACGGGACACAAAGCACTCCCTTCCGCTTGTATCGACGGTCTTTGTGAGCCGCCATTTCGTACCGAGAGCGTCGTATGTATAATAGGTTTGGGTC
>JAITOQ010000070.1 GCA_031289865.1 Clostridiales bacterium | reverse complement strand
CCGCGCCCCTTCCCGACGGTTCGGATCTCGGCTTCGTCGGAGAGATTGAAAAGATAAACGCGGATTTTCTACTCAAACTCATTTCAAACGACGTTATCCCCGTGATCTCGAGTATCGGCGCGGACAAGGACGGCAAAAGCTATAACCTAAACGCCGACACAGCCGCCTCCGCAATAGCCGCCGCGCTAGCCGCCGAAAAGCTGATCTATCTCACGGACGTAGACGGATTAAAAAACAAGGACGGAAAGCTGATAAGCGAAATCTCCGTAAAAGAAATCCTGTCCCTCATCGATAGCGGCGTCATCACGGGCGGCATGATCCCAAAGGTACGCGCATGTATCGAAGGGGTAGAAAGCGGTATAAGCCGCACCCATATCATCAACGGGACCGTAAAACACCCGATTCTCCTCGAAATCTTTACGGATACGGGTATCGGAACTATGGTGACGAAAGACTGACGTTTGAAAATTGAGAGTTGAAAGTTGAGAGTTGAAAATTGCGGAACAAAAAAGTAGGTGTCATTCTGAGTCTGCGAAGAATCTAAAACGATTTCCGTAGAATACTCTACAAAACGACTTAAACGAGAATACTATGCAAAAGGAAAAAACAAAAATGGCTGATAAAAACAAACTGCTCTCCTATTACGACGATTTTGTAATGAAAAATTACGCGCCCTACCCGATAGTCATAGACCACGGCGACGGCTCGTACCTCTATGATACGGAGGGACGAGAATATCTTGACTTTTTAGACGGAATAGCGGTCAATTCCTTAGGCTATAACAACAAAGAAATCTTCCGCGCAACCGTCAAGCAAGCCAAAAAAATCTTTTCTTGCTCAAACTATTTTTTAAACGAACCCGCAATTTTACTTGCGCGTGAATTGGTGCGCGGAACGCATTTTGACAAGGCGTTTCTCTGCAATTCGGGAACGGAAGCAAACGAAGCCGCGCTCAAAATCGTAAAAAAATACAACAACGACAAAAAAAGCGGGCTATACAAATTTGTATCGTTTGAAAATTCCTTTCACGGACGGACGCTCGGCGCGCTCGCGGCGACGGGACAAGACAAGTACAAAGCCGCCTTCGCTCCCCTCCCCGATTGGTTTGACTTCGTACCGTTCGGCGACGGCGACGCGCTCGAAAAAGCTTTAAAAGCTCCCCATGTCGCGGGACTTATTATGGAATGTATACAAGGCGAGGGCGGCGTAATCACTCCGTCAAAGGAGTTTTGTGCACGCGTACAGAGCCTCGTCAAAAAGCATAAAAAGCTTCTCATTATCGACGAGGTACAGACGGGCGCGGGGCGCACGGGTTCGTTTTTTGTCTACTCCGAATTCGGCTTAAAGCCCGATATTCTGACCGCGGCAAAGGGACTCGCGGGCGGGCTTCCGATAGGCGCGGTGCTTGTTACGGAGGAGCTTTCTACCGTATTAAAGGCGGGCGACCACGGCTCGACGTTCGGAGGAAATCCGATGTCCGCGGCAGTCGCGGGTGCGGCGGTGAGGATTCTAAAAAATAAGAAGTTTTTAGACGAAGTCGCCGAAAAGGGCGCGTATCTCAAAAAAGAATTGACGCATCTCCACGAAAAATATCCGTTCGTCAAAGAGGTTCGCGGAAAGGGTCTTATACTCGGCATGGAGCTTTCGGAAAATTATCCCGCAAAGGGCTTCAATCAAAAATTCTTGGATAAGGGACTTATCCTCATGGCGGCGGGAAACAACACGATCCGTTTCCTCCCCCCTCTGACCGTCACTATACAAGAAATCGACAAAATGCTCTCAATCGTCAAGGACGTATTCGACGGCATATCAAAATAAAATCAAGGAGAAATAATCATGGATATCACAAGCTACAAGCCTATCGGCAAGCTAAATAATAAACACCTTTTGACCCTAAAGGATTATACCAAAGAGGAGATTTACGAGATTCTGCTCCTTGCGGAAAAGGTGAAAAAGGAATATAAAAACGGCATAAAAAACAACGCGCTCGCGGGCAAAACCCTCGCGATGATTTTCAGTAAAAACAGTACGCGTACCCGCCTTTCATTTGAAATGGGCATGCTGCAGCTCGGCGGTTATCCTATGTTTTTGAATGCGAACGACATGCAGCTCGGACGCAACGAACCTATCTCCGACACCGCAAAAATCATTTCGCGCATGGGTATCGACGGGATTATGATCCGTACATACGACCAAAACGACCTTGAATTGCTCGCCGAACACGGCTCTATACCCGTCATCAACGGGCTTACCGACCTCTATCACCCGTGTCAAATACTCGCCGATCTCCTCACCGTGTACGAACGCTTCGGACGCCTCAAGGGCTTAAAGCTGACCTATATAGGCGACGGCAACAACATGGCTCACAGCTACATGATCGCATGCGCGAAGCTCGGTATGGATGTCAATATCGTTTGTCCGTCGGAGTATTCTCCTTTGAGCAGTATTGTAGAATACTCTAAGTCGCAAGGGAGCGTCACCGTCACGGAAAATCTCGATAAGGGAGTAACGGGCGCGGACGTCCTCTGCACCGACGTATTTTTTAGCATGGGACAAGCCAAAGACCCCAAAAAGGAAGCTCTGCTCATGCCGTATCAAATAAACGACGCCGTGATGAAAAAAACGGGCAAACCCGAAACGATTTTTTTGCATTGCCTACCCGCTCACCGCGGCGAAGAGGTCACGGCAAGCGTCATCGACGGACCTCAATCCTTTGTCTTTGACGAAGCGGAAAACCGTCTGCACGCACAAAAAGCGGTACTGCTTCTGTTATTAGCAACGTGAATCCGGCATCGCAACACGCCGTTCAAACGCAGAATGCAGAATGCAGAATGCAGAATTGCGGATTTTAAAGTAGCTCTTTTCCGTAATGCAATACAAAACAGCAAGTGTCATTCTGAGCTTGCGAAGAATCTAACACGATTTCTCTGAATCCACTACAAATGGTTCGGCTTATCGGACAGCTACCGTTTGAGATTCTTCGCTTCGCTCAGAATGACACCCGCTTTTTTATCCGCAATTCTGCATTCTGCATTTTGCATTTTGCATTAAAAAAAATGAGGTTTTTTATGGTTGATATTTTTAAAGCCGCACCCGTTCATGCGGACGCAATCTACGACATCACAAAACGCGCTTTCGCGCTCTACGTCGATAATCTTCACGCGGAATATTCCCTCTCCGCAATGACCGAAACCCGCGAGGATATTCTAAAGGATATCGAAAAAAACCGCGTCTATGCCGCGGAAAAAAACGGAAAATTGCTCGGAAGCCTTAGGATAGCAAGGCTCTCCGACGACGTCGCCTACCTCTACAGATTTGCCGTGGATACCAACGAACACAACAAGGGCGTGGGCGCGGAGCTCCTCGCTTACGCGGTCGAGGAATGCAAAAAGGAGGGCTTCGCCGTCATTGCCCTCCATACGAATTCAAAGTATTACAAGCTTGCGCGCTACTATTACGGAATGAACTTTTACGTCCATTCGACGGATTTTTCTCGCGGCTACATTCGCGCCCTCTTCCTAAAAGAATTGGTCGAAAACAAGGACGTAGACTTGGCTTGCGCTTTTAAGAAATAATATTTTTAATGCAGAATGCTTGTTTAATGCAAAATGCAGAATGTTTGTTTAATGCGAAATGCAAAATGCTTGTTTAATTCAAAATGCTTGTTTAATGCGAAATGCAAAATGCAAAATGCAGAATGCAAAATTGCGGATAAAAATAAAAGTTGTTAATTCTCTTGTAGGGGACGATGCCTCATCGTCCCGTATCCGAATCAAATTGTAGGGGCGACCGCCTCGGTCGCCCGTGTCATATTGTATGGGACGATGCCTTCATCGTCCCGTATCCATAGAAAAAATAGGTGTCATTCTGAGCTTGCGAAGAATCTCAAACGTCAGCCGTACGATAACTAAAACACTTTAATTGTAGGGGACGATGCCTCATCGTCCCGCACCGAATAAAAAACCTCGTGACAACAAAACAGCGACCGCTCAAACGTCCGCTGTTTTTCTCATTTAACCCTTTGTTTTTTCTTACCTTGCGTTCAAATCCTTATTCTTCGATCCAAATCGCATACAACACGGTGTCGTTCGCCGCGCTATTCACATTCGCAGCCGTGTATTCCGCCGTACCGCCCTCAACCGTCGCCCAACCGCCGTTGAAACGCGCCTCGATAAGAGGCTATTTTGAGCTGTTTGGAGGCTAAATA